>CAZZAU010000140.1:0-4493 GCA_964652725.1 uncultured Dehalococcoidaceae bacterium
CGTGCACCCTGCGGTGGCGGGAGTAATGGACTACGCCACCATGGTGGGCGGCTGCGCCGGCTGCTCAAGCGTGGTCGGTGCCCGGCTTTCCGGCACCGAGCCGGTGGGCACTATGCCCCACGCGCTGATTATCGTGATGGGCGATACGGTGCGGGCCACCGTGTCCTTTGACAAGCATATGCCGCCGGAGGTGCCCCGCGTATCGCTGGTGGATACTTTCAAGGACTAGGTGGAGGAGAGCCTGCGGGTAGCCCGGGCCCTGGGCAAGAATCTGCAGAGCGTGCGGCTGGATACGCCCGGAGAGCGGGGTCGGGTCACCGCCGACCTGGTTAAAGAGGTCAGAGCATGGCTGGACCTGGAGGGTTTTGACTGGGTCAAGATATTCGTCTCGGGGGGCATCACCCCGGAGCGGATAAGATACTTCCTGGAGAGCGGGGCGAAGGTGGACGGCTTCGGGGTGGGCAGCTATATCTCCGATGCCAGCCCCATTGACTTCACCGCCGACCTGCACGAGGTGGACGGGAAACCGCTGGCCAAGCGGGGCAGGTTGCCCGGCATCACCCGGAACCCCCGGCTGAAGCGGATAATGTAGACCGGATAGTTTCGGAAAATCCCCCGCCTCATTTGCACACCGAGACGGCCTTGACTTCGCTGACAAATCAGAATATACTGATATATTGTCAAATACTGAAAAAGTTGCCGCGAGGTGGCCGGATGTTGAAGGATATGCAGTGTTGCCAGGTTGACGCGGTGGTCGCCGTTGACGGCCGCGGCCAGATAGTGCTCCCCAAAGAGGTCAGGGACAAAGCGGAGATAAAGGCAGGAGACAAGTTCGTCGTCATCAGCAATGCAGCAGACGGCAAGGTCTGCTGCATATTTCTGGTCAAGGCAGACTACTTCAGCCGGTCTGTTAAGGATATGCTCGGCCCGATGATGAAGGGCCTGCTGATGGAATGAATCCGGTTGAGTAAATCAAGGAGGTCTGAAATGGAAGAGCAGGAGATAAGAAAAGCGGTAAGAGCGGGCTACGCCGATATAGCCCGGCGCAAGACCTCCTGTTGCGGCCCGTCCGCAAGCTGCTGCGGCAGCCCCGCCGACCCGGCCCTGACCATCAGCAAGGCCGTAGGGTACTCTGACGAAGAGCTGGGAGCTGTCCCCGACGGCGCCAACCTCGGCCTGGGCTGCGGCAATCCGGTGGCCCTGGCGTCCCTGGTTGAAGGAGAGACGGTACTGGACCTGGGCTCCGGCGCCGGGTTCGATTGTTTTCTGGCGGCAGGGAAGGTTGGGGAGACGGGCAAGGTCATCGGCGTGGATATGACCCCGGAGATGGTGGAAAAAGCCAGGGAGAACGCAGCAAAAGGCGGCTACCGGAACGTCGAGTTCCGGCTGGGAGAAATCGAAAACCTGCCGGCCGGGGACGGCACCGTTGACGCCATAATATCCAACTGCGTCATCAATCTATCGCCGGACAAGCAGAGAGTCTTCCGAGAGGCCTACCGCGTACTCAAGCCCGGCGGCCGGATGATGGTGTCAGACATCGTTCTGCTCAAAGAGCTGCCGGACTTCATCGTAAAATCGGTAGCGGCATACGTGGGCTGCATCTCCGGCGCCCTGATGAGAGACGAATACCTGAAGACAATAAAATATGCCGGTTTTCAGGACATACGGGTGCTGGAAGAAGCTGTTTTCCCCATCGAATGCATGGCCAATGACCCGACAGCCAAGGCCCTCATCAAGAAGCTGGACCTTCCGGCGGGGGGCATAGAGGACGCCGCAAGCTCGGTGGCCAGCATCAGGGTTAGGGCGGAGAAGCCCGGCAAGGGCCTCAGAACCGCACCTTGAGCACGGGCCGGATATCGGCCGGAACTATGCCCCGGGTGCCGGAAGCGCCCCGGCAACCTGGCGCGCGCCAGGCCGATGCAGGCCACGGTTCTGACCGGTATGCCCAGCGGCCGGCAGGCCTTCTGCAGCCTGCGCGCCTTTATGAGGCAATCATTGGTCAGCAGGTTGTACGGCTCGTGCCTGAGCTCTTCCCCGGTTCTCTCCACATCATCCATTGCCGTCATCTGGCACCACCTCCAATCTCAGCACCTGACCGGTGGCGCCGGTTACCCTGGCCCGCTCGTCGATGCGCCACCCCACCACCCAGAGGATATGCTCCGGTGAGCAGACCAGCGGAACCCTGTCCCGCCAGGAGCGGGGGACCTTGTTGTCTATCATAAACTCGTTCAGCTTCTTGGGCCAAGCCATTCCCAGCGGCTGAAAACGGTCACCGGGGTGGCGCCGCCTTATCGTCAGCCGGTGCCCCGCTCTGGCCAGGTCCAGGCAGGCGGTGTGGCCATCACACGGCTCACTCATCGCGTCCCTGCCTGTTATACTGGCCCGCACCCTCCAGCCCGGAAGGCGCGTCTCGCCCGGCACGCTCAGAGCAAACTCCCCTTCCAGTGGCGGCAGGGGACAGAGGGCGGCGGGCTGCGAGGTGAGCAGATAGCGGTCATACTCTATGACAAAGGTCAGGCCGTCCGGCAAAGTTATGCGCTTCCCTGCGGGCTTCTGGAGGGCCTGGAGAAGCTCCTCGATGTGCTTGGCCTCGACGTCCTTGAGGTTGCCCAGCAGCTTCTCCGTCGCCGTCCGCAGCAGGTGGCGCTGGAGGGCCGGAGCAAGCGACAGGAACTTATCTTTAGCGAGAATGACGGCACCGCCCTCTTCTCCCGCCACTTCCCTCCACGCCCGCAAGGCTTCGGCTTCGATAAAGGCGAAATCCTCTGCGGCGATGCCGGCGGCGCGCTTAAGAGCTTCCGTCACCCTGGGGTTATACCGCTGCAGCAGCGGAATGAGCTGCTGGCGTATACGGTTGCGCAGCGGGGACAGGGACAGATTGGAGGCGTCCAGCCTGGGCTGGAGGGCCAGATGGCGGCAACAGGCCGCCGTCTCTTCGCGGGTGACGGACAGCAGCGGCCTCACGACGTTGACGCTGCCACCGGGGCTTTGAAACCAGGTGCAGGGCAGCAGGCCGCGCAGGCCCCTGGTGCCGCTGCCCCTTATCAGGTGCATTAACACGGTCTCGATGTGGTCATCCAGGGTATGGCCCACCGCCACCCGCTGCGCACCCACAGCCGTGGCCACCTCTGCCAGGAAGCGGTAGCGCACCTCGCGGGCCGCTTCTTCCGGGGAAAGGCGGTACCGGGCCCGGTATGCGTTCACATCACGCCGCTCCACCGTCACCGGCAACTCCCACTTCCGGGCCAGTTCGGCCACATAGCGGGCATCGGCCGCCGATTCCTCGCCGCGCAACCCGTGGTCCAGATGGGCCACGTGGAGGGAGGCGGACAGCTTTTCCCGCAGGGCCACCAGCAGGTACAGCAGGCATACGGAGTCCGCCCCGCCCGATACCGCCACCAGGAGCTTCCCCTCCGGCGGCACCAGGCGGTGCTCCCGGGTAAAAGCCAGCACCCGCCCGGCCAGTTCTTCTAAATTGATTACACCGGCTTTTGCCACAAAATGAGTTTAGCATAATTGCCGCAGAATGGTGCAGACGCATAGTAGAAAGATAAGTTACTGACTATCAGCCGGAATCTGGTATGGTATAATACGATAATGGCGACGCAGATAGTTAGCAAACGAATCACCCGTTACGGATGGGCTTATGTATTAAAAATTCGCGATTTCTTGCTGATTATTAGCATCACGCTGTTTTTGTGTACCGTAGGGCAATATTATCAGGACCAATCTGAGCCTTCCGATGATTACCGTATCCCAGAACGTAATTTTATATCTAAAGCTAATGTCGCTACGATAACCGTCACTGCCACTCCAGATTATAAACCCCCAAAGGTAGTCAGCCAGTAGTGGGTCAGTTTAGGGATTCGCCGAGCTACTGACTCAGTTAGCCGCCCTGCAGAATAAGCCTGGTGCGGTGTATGGAGCCGGGGTATCCCTTGAAGCCGAGCGCCGCAGCCACCTGCTCCGACCTGCCCGAGCCGCGGCTGTCACAGCGCAGCCTCATCTCCAGCGTACAGCCGGCTTCCTGGCAACCAATAACCCAGATGTCTTTGGTGAGCTCCCTCAGGTCATAGTGGCGGGGCCCCGTATCCCGGTGGTGCTGCCAGGGCAGATGTTCAAGTGCGAGCAGTGCTTCCACGGCCGCCTGGACTTCAGCTTGAGTTTTTTCCGGGGGCAATGTCACCCGGTATTCGGCGAGGCGCACCTGGGACTGCAGGGAGGGCAGGGTGGGCGCCACCAGCCGCGCCTGCAATACCCGCACGCCCGGCGGCAGTTGCCGGTTGACGGCCTCAGTGAAGAAGTGGGGGGAGACCTGACGGCCGAGGGCGACGTCCATCAGCTCCGCTTCGCTGGTAACGCCGAGCTGGAGCGGCGCCGCCAGCGAGATGCGGGGGTGGGGGTTGAAACCTTCCGAGTAAGCCAGGGGCATCCGGGCCCGCCGCAGCGCTCTCTGCCAGAGCCTCATCAGGTCCAGGTGGGAGATGAACTTG
>CAZZAU010000141.1:0-4414 GCA_964652725.1 uncultured Dehalococcoidaceae bacterium
CTCAATTTCGTGCCTGAGACCACCCCAAAAACGCCTTTTACTGTAGAAGTTGAGTGATGGTATATTAGGGTGCGAATCGCTGAAAAAGCAAGGACGGGACGATGAGCGACCACAATGAAAAGACGACGGCTCTGCTGAAAAAGCTGGATGCTAAGGGCGACGACCTTTACCGGGTTCTGGAAACCTTAATCCGCTTCAGAACCCCCAACCCTCCCGGCGGCAACGAGAGCGAGGCCCAGGAATGGATGGCCCGGCGCCTGGAAAAGATGGGCATGTCCGTGGACAGATTCGATGCGCTGCCCGGCCGCCCGGATGTGGTGGGGGTCCTGAAGGGAGCGGGGGGCGGCAAATCGGTCATCCTGAACGGCCACATTGATGTCTGCGAGGACCGGCTTATAGACAAGTGGCAGCGCAATCCCTATGACCCGTTTATTGAAAACGGGTTTCTGTTCGGCAAGGGCAGCGCCGATATGAAGAGCGCGCTGGCCGCCTTTATATTCGTTCTGGAGTGTGCGCGGGACCTCGGCTTGCGCTTCAAAGGCGATGTCACCGTACAGAGCGTCATCGGCGAGGAAATGGGGGAGCCGGGTACCAAAAGGTGCGTGGAAAGAGGCTACCGCGCCGATTTCGCCATCGTGGGAGAGTCGGCGGCGGGTGGCAAGGTGCTCTTCGCCGCGGTGGGCCTTACCACCGCCCGCCTCACTATCGCCAGCCCGTACACGCTGCACCTTCAAGAACGCCGTTTCTTCCGGCACGCCGGAGGGGGGCGCGAGGGAGCCAACTGCATCGAAAAGATGGCCGGGGTCATCATCCCCGCCCTGAACGACCTGGAGAGCCACTGGGCGGTGCACAAACAGCACCCCCTCATGCCCCCCGGCCAGGCCATGATAAACGTGTTCGGCATCGCCGGCGGGGGGAATATCTTTTTCATCCCGGACCGGTGCAGTGTTGAGCTGGTGGTCTACTATCTGCCCGGCGAGGACAAGGAAGCGGTACAGAAAGAGGTGGAGGACAAGGTGAAAAGGGCGGCGCAGGCTGACGAGTGGCTGCGCCAGTACCCGCCCTCCATCCAGTGGGAACCCGAGCCGGAGAAGTATGTCTTCATTCCTTCCGATTTAGACCCCGGCGGGCCGGGAGTCAAAACCCTCATGGAGTCCTACCATGCAGCCACCGGAAAGGAGCTATCGCTGGGCGGACGCGGGGTCATCGTTGACTCGGGGTGGTTTTCCGCGGCGGGGGTGCCGGCGGCCACCTACGGGCCAGGGGACGCTTACTGGGCGCACCGCATCGACGAAAGGGTGGAGCTGGAAGCACTCCACGCCTATTGCCGCACCCTGGCGATCTTCCTTTGCCGCTGGTGCGGCCTGGCTGACTAGATGAAGCTGTACGAGTTCGAGGCCGCGGCAGCGCTCCGCGCGCAGGGCATCCCTTTCCCCGCTTATGCCGTGGTGACAGGCCCGGAGGAAGCGGCCCGTAAAGCACGGGAGATAGGGCTGCCGGTGGTCATCAAGGCGCAGGTGCTGACCGGGGGGCGGGGGCTGGTGGGGGGTGTGCGGACCGCGCAGACGCTTGGTGAAGCGGAGGAAATCGCCGCGCGCATGCTGGGCGCCAGCATAAAAGGCCTGCCCGTACAGCGCCTGATGGTGGCCAGAAAGTTGGAGGTGGAAAGGGAGCTGTACCTGGGCGTCACCGTGGACGGATATCTGGGCACACCAGCAGTTATTCTCAGTACCGCCGGCGGGATGTCCGTAGAGGAAATCGCCGGCAAATCTCCCGGGCTGGTGTTTTCACGTCCTGTCTCCATCGCCTGCGGTCTGAGACCGGCAGAAGCGGAAGAGATGGCGCGGGAGGCGGGGCTTGCCGGCGACGAGGTGAGGACAGTGGCGCGATACCTTGACTACCTGTACCGGGCTTTCCGCTGCTGCGATGCGCTGCTCGCTGAAATCAATCCACTGGCCCGCACCCCGCAGGCGGAATACATCGCACTCGACGCCCGGATGGAGATAGACGACTCCAGCCTCTACCGCCACCCGGAGCTGCAGGCGGCCAGCGCAGAGCGCCTCACCAACCCCCTGGAAAGAAAGGGGAGAGGGCTGGGGGTAACCTACGTTGACCTGGATGGGGACATCGGCATCATCGCCAGCGGGGCGGGGCTGGGTATGGCCACCATGGACATCATCAGCCGGAAGCTCCGTCCGGCCAACTTCCTGGAGACAGGCGGCGGCATCAGCGCCGAGCTTCTGTACCGGGTGATGGAACTGGTGATGCAGCAGAAGAGCGGGCTCCGGGGTCTGTTCATCAATCTCTACGGCGGCATCAACCCCATCCACGAAGGGGCAAAGGGCATCGTCCGCTACCTCCGGGAGCACCCCACTCCCATCCCCATCGTGGCCAGGGCGCTGGGCAACCGCCAGGAGGAGACCTGGCAGATACTGGAAAGCGGCGGCGTCCGTGTGGCCGCCGATGTAGCCACCGAGAAGGCTGTGGAGGAGCTTTTCCGCCTGGTGGAGGAAGCAAAGTGAGCATCCTTCTGGACGCCGGTACCAGGGTGCTGGTGCAGGGCATCACCGGCCGCGTGGGGCGCGCCCAGACCAGGTGGATGCTGGACTACGGTACCAGCATCGTGGCCGGGGTTACCCCGGGCCGGGGAGGGGAGGGGGTGGAAGGGGTACCCGTGTACGCTCGCGTGGCGGAAGCGGTGCGGGCGCGCGGCGCCGAGGCTTCGGTGTTCTTCGTTCCCGCACCGGCGGTAAAAGAGGCCGCCATTGAGACCATAGACGCGGGCATACGGCTCCTCGTGGTGGTCACCGAGCACGTGCCCGTGCACGATGCCATGGAGCTGAGAGCCTATGCCCGCCGTCGCGGCGCCGTCCTGCTTGGCCCCACCAGCCCGGGCATCATCACCCCGGCAGAGGCCAAAATGGGCATTATGCCCGGCAATATGTTCCGCCCCGGCAGAATCGGGGTGATTTCACGGAGCGGCACCCTCGCCTACGAAATCTGCGCCAACCTGGCGGCGGCCGGACTCGGCCAGAGCACCGCGGTGGGCATGGGGGCGGACCCGGTCCCCTTCACCTCTTTGCCCGACCTGCTGGCCCTGTTCGACCGTGACCCGCAGACCGACCTGGTGGTCATCGTGGGGGAGGTAGGCGGCACACAGGAAGAGCACGCCGCCGGGTTCATCGCCGGGCAGATGTCCAAACCGGTGGTGGCCTATATCGCCGGGCACAGCGCGCCGGAGGGGAAGCGGATGGGACACGCCGGGGCTATCATCCAGGGCGGAATGGGCACGGCGGAGAGCAAGACCAGGGCCTTACGGGAGGCCGGGGTGGAAGTGGCCAGATATCCGCTGGATGTGGTCGCGCTGGTGAAGAAAGTCCGGGAAAACTGACGACCAGAGCCTGATATTATCTTAACGGCCACAAGTACGCAGTAAAACCATTACAAATCTGGATTGCAATTTTTCGCATATTGTAGTAATCTGTAAGACAATTGAATACAGGAACAGGGGTGCCCGAGCGCAAGCCAGGGCCTAACTGGAGAGCAAGCCGGTGCAATTCCGGCGCGGCCGCGCCGCTGTGATTGACCACTAGAAGGTTAGAAGCCAGAACGCCGGCCCCTGGAAACCTGCACCGCTCCGCGGGGGAGGGTGGGGCTTTTTAATTGCCTCTTATGCCCTCGCCGCCGGCGGGGGATTTTTGTTCGAATGGAACTACCGCTCATCCTGCTCCTGGCCCTGGCCCTTGACCTGACCCTCGGGGACCCCCCGGACGCCATCCACCCCGTGGCCTGGATGGGCAAGCTCTGCTCGCGCCTGGAAAAGGGCTGCGTCTCCGCGTCCGGGACGGTCCAGTTTCTGTACGGAACGGGAATAGTCCTGTTCATCACGGTGCTGTTCAGCCTGCCCGCGTATGTCCTGCTCTCTTATCTCAGCGGGCTTAGCTCCATAGCTTACGTGCTGGCGGGAGCAATACTGCTCAAGCTCACTTTTTCCTTCCGGGGGCTGCGGCAGGCCGCCCTGAAAGTCGGAAAACTGCTCACGGCCGGCAGACCGGACGAGGCCCGCTTCGAGCTGCGCGCCCTGGTCAGCCGTGATGCCCGCCGCCTGCCCGAACCCCTGATAGTATCGGCCGCCGTGGAGTCGGTGGCCGAGAACGCCAGCGACAGCTTTGTAGCCCCGCTGTTCTACTTTCTGCTGCTCGGAGTACCCGGAGCCCTGGCGTACCGCGCCGTCAACACCCTGGACGCCGCCATCGGCTACCACGGAAAATACGAGTACCTGGGAAAGTTTGCCAGCCGGCTGGATGATGTGCTTAACTTCATACCATCCAGGCTCTCAGCGCTGCTGCTGGTGCTGGCCGCCTTTATCGCCCGGCGCAACGGCCGGAGGGCCTGGCAGGTGGCCCTGGCGCAG
>CAZZAU010000142.1:0-2213 GCA_964652725.1 uncultured Dehalococcoidaceae bacterium
GGAGGTGGTCACCGAGGTGGCCGAGCTGGCCAAGGGTCTGGGGATGGACGTCATAGCCTATGACCCGATGATATCGGAGAGCCGGGCGGAGCGGCTGGGAGTGAAGCTGGTGGAAAAGGAAACCCTGCTCACGACGGCGGACTTTATTACCGTGCACGTGCCGCTCAATACCAGCACCAGGGGGCTTATCGGGCGCAATGAGCTGGCGCTGGTCAAGCCCTCGGCCATGCTCGTCAACTGCGCCCGGGGCGACATCGTTAACGAAGAGGCGCTCTACGCTGCGCTGGAGGAGGAGCGGCTGGCGGGGGCGGCGGTGGACGTGTTCAGCCGGGAGCCGGCCCAGGACAATATCCTGCTGAAGAGCGAAAAGGTCATCGCTACCCCCCACCTGGCGGCGTCCACCATTGAAGCAGAGACCAGCGCCAGCATCGACATCGCCGAACAGGTGGTGGCGGTGTTCCAGGGACAGCCGCCGAAGTCGCCGGTGAATGCACCCCTCATCCTGCCCGAGGTGATGCCGGTTATCGGCCCTTACCTGCAGGTGGGCACCACCATCGGCCGGATTGCCGTGCAGCTGATGGAGGGACAGCCGGTATCGCTGGTCATCCGCTATCAGGGGGACATCGCCCGGGGGGATACCGGCCCCATCAAGGTGGCCGTGCTGGCCGGCCTGCTGGAGGGCCTGACCGAGGACCGGGTGAACATGGTCAACGCGGACGTGATCGCCGAGAGTCGCGGGCTGCTGGTCAGCGAGCAGAAGGAAGTGGTCTGCGAGAACTACGCCAACATGGTGACGGTGGAGGTGAATACCGGCGCGGGCAGGACCACCGTGGCCGGGTCATCGCTGCGCGGGAGGACGCATCTCACCCGGGTCAACGACTACTGGCTGGAGATAGAGCCCACCGGCAGCTATATGCTGTTCACCGAGCACAAAGACCGCCCGGGAATGATAGGGACGCTGGGCACCATAATCGGGGATGCGGACATCAATATCAGCCAGATGGTGGTAAGCCGCGGGGTGCAGCGGGGCGGGGGCGCTATGATGGCGCTCTGCCTGGACGAACCGCTCACCGATGAATGCTACCGGAAGATCAGGGCCATCCCGGACATGTACCGGGTGCTTATCGTCAAGCTGCTGAGGTAGAGCCCGCAGAGCTCATACCGGGGCTTTGCGCCAGCGGGACGCCCATCACATACGGGAACTATAGCCGGGGTTACCCGTGCCGCCGGAGACGCAACGGCCTAGCACCCGGGCTTCAGTCCAGCCCCCGCCAGGTACTGCATCCAACTCTTCAGACCTGCTTGCCTTCCGAAACCCCCTCCGGTCTAAAGACAGAGCAACACTTTTCCGGCCTCTCCGCTGGCCGCCAGGCTAAACGCCTCCTCGAAATCATCCAGCGCAAAACGGTGGGTGATCACGGGGAGGGGGTCGAACTTTCTCGTTTCCAGCAGTTCCGTAACCTGCCACCATGTCTTCCAGATGATGTGCCCGAGCACCCCCAGCACTCTCGCTTCCTTTCGCACAATATCTGGGTGGGTATCAAACTCCACGGGCCTGCTGGCTACGCCTACCAGGCTCAGCCTGCCACCGCGTTTGAGCATTTTGAGCCCCTGTATTGCCGCCTCCGCACTGCCGCTGAGCTCGATTGATACGTCAACGCCCAGGTCATCGGTGGCTGCCATTACGGCCTGCACCGCGTCCTGCTCCGCGGGATTGACCAGAGTGGCATCCGGGAACAGCCGGCCTGCCATGGCCAGTCTTACCGGCGATACTTCCAGGGCGAATATCCGGGTGGCGCCAAACGCTCTGGCCGCCCCCGCGGCGAACAGGCCAATGGGCCCGCAGCCGAAGACAGCCACGCTTTTGCCGTTTATCTCCTCGGCGAGGACGCCGTGCACCGCAACGCCGAGCGGCTCATAAATCGCCCCGAGGTCAGCGGAGACCCGTTTGCGGTGCTTCCAGCAATTGACCGCCGGGACGCGGGCATACTCGGCAAATACGCCGTCGGTGCTGATGCCCAGCAGTTCCCGCTTCCGGCAGTGATGGGCATTTCCCGTCTGACAGTAGTAGCACTGTCCGCAAAACAGATGCGGCTCTAGCGAGACGACGTCACCTTTCGCCAGGCCGGTCACACCTTCGCCCACCTCCACGACGATACCCGCCCCCTCGTGACCCAGCACGACCGGGAAGAGACCTTCGGGGTCGTCGCCCG
>CAZZAU010000142.1:2223-4336 GCA_964652725.1 uncultured Dehalococcoidaceae bacterium
GCAGGCCTCATGCCCGATGATGGCGGGCACGGTAACGCTGCGCATATAGCCGGGGGATGATTTGTATATGTGGATATCGCTGCCGCAGATGCTGGCGGCATTGATTTTGACCAATGCATCTCCTCTGCCAGGCACGGGTATGTCAACATCTTTGAGTTCGATTCCGGGTGCCCTCCCTGTCTTGACCAGCGCCTTCATTTGCCCGTCCTTTCTCTTCTGTTTTCGTCCGGCGTGCGGCGGGTGGGACAAGATGTACCCATTCTAGCACAAAAGCGCGATATTGGCTTTGACCCGGATTGAGGCTATACTGGGGGTATTCCGGGATGGCAGGAGGCAAAATGACATTAGAAGAGCTCGAAAAGAGAGTCCGTGCCCTGGAAGACCTGGAGGAAATCAAGAAACTGAAGGTGCGCTACGCCAGGTACATCGACGACCATTTCAACGTGGAGAAACTGGCAGAGCTGTTTACCGAGGATGCAGTTTGGGGCAGTGAGGCGTGGGGAATGTTCCGCGGCAGAGAGGCCATAAAGCAATACTTCGCCGGGGTGTCAAAGCATATGGTATTTTCCTGCCACCGCATCGTGGCGCCCGATATCACCGTCGAAGGCGACAGGGCATACGGCACGTGGTACGGGATGAACACGGGCATCCTGCGTAACGGCAAGGGCTTCTGGGCGAGCTGTCTGTATACCGACGAGTACCAGAAAATAGACGGGAAATGGCTTATGAGCCGGGTGTCACTGTCCTATTTCTACCGCTCGCCCTACGAGGGGGGCTGGGCCAGGGAGAGGGATATGGCGCTCAAGGTCGAAGAGTGAGACCGGCGACAGGAATGAGGAAAGGGAGAGCATTGTGAAGATGGAAAGGAAAGAGCCCCGTGCCACCCCCGAAGAGTACAGCAGACGGGTCGTGAAGTACCGGGATACGTCGCTGATGGAGCTGGCCCCGGGCGCCAGGAACTACATCGTGTCGACGGAGAGAATCACGGTCAGCTTTGTCACCCTGCAGCCGGATATACGCATAACGCCGCACAGCCACGAACCGGAGCAGATAGTGATAGTCATCGATGGGGCGTGCGATTTCCTGGTAGCGGGAAAGCTATACCACCTTGAGGAAGGCGACGTGCTCACCATCCCTTCCAATGTTGACCACGGGAACTACAGTTCCGAGCGGGGGCTGCGCATGATAGAGGTCTTTTCCCCGCCGCGCCACGACCTTGTAGAGAAGCAGAGAGAGCTGAAGAATTAAGATAAAACGGCTGCCATATGCGGCCCGGCCACCCCTGTATGACTATCCTATCGCCCTGGCCCCCACAAGGGGCTGCAAGACCTCCGGCACGGTGATGGTGCCGTCTCTGTTCTGGTAGTTCTCCATCACCGCAATCATCACCCTGGGCAGGGCCAGGCCGGAGCCGTTCAGCGTGTGCACGAACCGGGGCTTTTCGTCCGGGGCGGGGCGGTAGCGGATGTTTGCCCTCCGGGCCTGGAAATCGGTACAGTTGGAGCAGGAGCTGACCTCCAGCCACTCTCCGCAGCCCGGCGCCCATATCTCGATGTCGTAGGACTTGGCCGAGGCAAAGCCCAGCTCCGAGGTATTGAGCATGGCCACCCGGTAGGGCAGGCCGAGCAGCTGGCACACCTCTTCGGCATCCCGGGTCATCTTCTCCAGCTCGTCATAGGAGGTTTCCGGCTCGGTGAACTTGTACATCTCCACTTTGTCAAACTGGTGGCCGCGCTTGATGCCCCGGGTGTCCTTTCCGGCGGACATTTTTTCCCGCCGGAAGCAGGCGGTGTAGGCGGCGTAGCGGAAGGGCAGAGCGCCGGCGGGGATAATCTCGTCGCGGTGGAGATTGGTCAACGGCACCTCCGCCGTGGGCACAAACCAGTAGTCCTCCTCGGCGTCGTGATAAAGATTATCGGCGAACTTGGGCAGGTTGCTCGAGCCCACCATGCACTCCCGCTTGACCATAAAGGGCGGGTAGACTTCCGTATAGCCGTGCTTGCCGAGGTGAAGGTCGAGCATGAACCAGATGAGGGCGCGCTGCAGCTTCGCCCCCTGTCCTTTGAGCACATAGAAGCGGCTGCCCGAGAGCTTGACGCCGCGCTCGAAATCG
>CAZZAU010000143.1:0-4329 GCA_964652725.1 uncultured Dehalococcoidaceae bacterium
CATTAAAGAATGCTATATCTGTTCCCGAGCGCAGCTGGCAGTAAATATCTGCCTTGGCAGATGTGCGGGTGAACCGGGGATCAACGCTGATTAGCTTGGCACCCCTGCTTTTTGCTTCCGTGATGTGTCCGAAAGCGGCCGGATGGTTTTCCGCGGGATTGGAGCCGATAGCCATTATGACATCCGCATTGGCGATGTCATTCCAGTGGTTGGTCATGGCTCCGCGCCCGAACGTTTCCGCCAAACTGGCGACAGTGGGGGAATGTCATATACGGGCGTGGTGTTCCAGGTACACCAGCCCCAGCGCCCGGGCTAGCTTGGACAGGAGGTAACATTCTTCATTGTCCAGCGCTGAGCCGCCTAGGTTGGCGACGGCCTCGGTGCGGTTCACCACGTTGCCGCCGGCGTCCCGCGTGACGAAGCTGGCGTCCCTGGTGTCCTTGATGCGGCGGGCAATTTCGGTCAGCGCCCAGTCCCAATCTCTTTCCTCCCAGTCAGCGCCGCCGGGCCGGCGGTAGAGAACCTTGCTCAAACGCCAGGGGTTATCCGCAGAAAGCTGGCGCATGGAAGCGCCCTTGGCGCAGGCCCCGCCGTTGTTGACAGGATGGTCAGGGTCACCCTCGATGTTAACCACTTTCCCATCCTGAGTGGCGACAATGAAGCCGCAACCCGACGCGTCATACGGACAGATGGTGGTGTTTTCACCCCTTCCCTTTTTGAGCGGGAGAACCTTCTGCGTGCTGGCCACGGCCGCGTCGGCATCGAGCGCGCCCAGCAGGAAAAGCCCCCCCACCCCGGTCCCTGAGACCTTCAAGAAATCTCTTCGGCTTAACTCCATCGCTCCTTCCTTCCTGGATTCCTCTTTCGAGACATGCCGATCACCTACCTTCCGGAGTTAACCAGATACCACACCCGGCATTGCCCTCAGACATCACCGACCTTCTGATGTTCTCAACACTTGGAGCGCAATTCCGGGCTGACAGGAGTAACCCTGCGCATACTAGCATAACTGCTGCATCAGGTCAACACCGGGTTTTTATGGCATTTTTTACCCTGTTTTTTCCCCGATTGGCAGTATTTATATACTGCAATGATATTATACCATTTTCTGTGACAATCCTTCATCGAGAGTCTTACCTGTAGAGCTGTTCCGTGGCGAGTAGTCACCCGCAGTTGCGGTTATGACCGGTATGCTCAAGCCGGCAAGACAAGGACAGCACGAACAACGCGGTCTTGTGTAAAGACGCGGGCTGGCGTATAATGGTATTGGTTGGTTGTGGTTATCACACATCTAGTTGCACTTCATATGCCCTTCATAGATTGGGTGACCAGGCTCTAACCAAATAACATAGAGAGGAGGTCATCCGATGCCTTACCAGGACAAGACACTCGTATGTTCGGAGTGCGGCAGCGAGTTCACCTTCAGCGTCGAAGAGCAGGAGTTCTTCGCGTCAAAAGGGTACACCAACGAGCCCAAACGCTGCCCTGAATGCCGGCAGACCAGAAAGCAGGCGCGGTACGGAAGCAGCGACTACTCATCCCCCCGCCAGATGTACCCCGTGGTGTGTGCCGAGTGCGGCAAAAACACCGAAGTCCCGTTCCAGCCCCGCGGGGACAAGCCGGTGTACTGCAGCGACTGTTTTCGCAGAGTCAGACCGAACAGGTAACAAGACACTGTTCAAGCAATGTCCGGGTCGGGTAACTGGCCCGGACATTCTGTTCTGAGCAGCTTTGCGAGGGAAGTACGAAGATTTCCGCGGGCAATCTGTCCTTCGATGTAACCGGGAACGGACTGCGCGAGGAATTCGGCGCCTTCGGAGAGGTGGAGTCCGTGGCTATTCCCGCCAATAAGTACAGCGGCAGAGTCTTTCATTATGTCAGGTAGCCATTCAAGAATAGCCAGGGAAAGCAAGACCGTAAGGGCGATGATAGCTATGTACTGCCGCTCTCATCACCGCAACGGGACATTATGCCCTGCCTGCGCCGAGCTTGCGGAGTATGCCCTGCAACGGCTGAGGGAGTGCCCCTTTCAGGAAAATAAGACCACCTGCGCCAGATGCCCGGTGCACTGCTACCAGCCCGCCATGCGGCAGAACATCAGGACCGTTATGAGATACGCCGGCCCCCGTATGACCTACCGCCATCCCGTGATGGCCATCCAGCACCTGCTCGACAAGCGGCGAGAAGCACCGCTCCGTTCCCCGCGGGAAGCATAAGCACCACCCGGCCCTGGTTCTTTCCCGGACAGGCCAGTCCCGAGGGCGCTTAAGGCGTGTCCTCGCCTCTGGTGGGCACCACGCAGATGAACCGGAAAACTTCCGGGCCCTGATTGCTCAGGCCGTGCTTCTCTGACGGGGCAATATACACGGTATCTTCCGGCTTGAGCTGTCTCTCCCCGTCTTCCCCGGACAGCGTTCCCCGGCCGGACAGGACAAACACTTCGTGCTCCCAATCGTGCGAGTGATAGTAAGAAGCGCCGGGAGGCATATCAATCACCCGCATCACGAAGTTGGGCGCCCCCTGCTTCGGCCCTATTACCACCCGTTTTTCGGCATACGGAGTGGCCACAGGCGAAACATCTTTATAGCTGCGAACTAGCATCTACATCTCCTTTTGCGTATCTAAGCTTACATTGTGGTTGCTTATTCCGCAGACCGCTACTAACTACTTCCTCGACACCTTGAGGTCATGCAGGGTCTTGGCTTTGGCGGCGATGTGCTCGGCAGTAACCTCGAACTCCTTGACCAGCTCCCACGGCGAGCCTGATTCACCGAAACGGTCCTTGACGCCTATCATCCCGATGGCCACGGGCTTGCCGTACATCTTTTCCGAGCGCCCGATGGCTGCGGCGACCCAGTTTCCCAGTCCGCCGACCTGGTGCTCTTCGGCGGTGACCACCACGCCGCAGTCCACGGCCGCCCGCACGATGGCCTCTTCGTCGAGGGGTTTCACCGTGTGTATATTGAGCACCCTCGTCTCCAGATTATACTCTCGCTTCAGTATCCAGGCCGCTCTCATGGCCTCCGTCACCGAAGGCCCGCAGGCGATTATGGCCACGTCCTCATCTTCGCCGGAATAGTCCGAGGCCAGACAGTGTTCCAAGGCGTCCTTGAAGGACTCCTTCTCTCCCCTGAAACGGATGACATTGGCCTCCCCGAACCTGTAGGGGGTGCTTTCGTCGGTAACTACCGGAGTAGCCTCGCGGGCAAACCTGATGTACTTGGGGCCCACCACGTCGAAAAGCAGGTGCTCGGTGGCCCTTTTGGTCTCCACTACATCGCAGGGGACCTCGACCCTCATATTGGGCAGACCGCACATCTGGAACAGCTCTTCCAGCGCCTGGTGCGTGGCTCCGTCAGGCCCCACCGAAACGCCGCCGTGGGCGCCGGCAATCATGACATTGAAATCGCCATAGCAAACAGTCGTGCGCAGCTGGTCCAGGTTCCTCCCGGAGGCGAAAACCCCGTAGGTGCCAAAGATGGGCAATTTGCCTTCCTTGGCCAGCCCGGCCGCCACGCAGGTCCCTGACTGCTCCGAGATGCCTATGGAGAGCCAGCGCTCGGAGCGCTCGGGATGGTCTTTGAAGAACTGACTGATGGTTATGGAATCGGAAATGTCCGCACCCAGGCACACTACACGGGGGTCATCGCCGCGCTCGGCAAGCGCCCTGCCGAAACCCATCCGGTTGGGCGTCATCTCCGCTTTCATATTTGCGGAGACATTCCAGAAGTAGTCCTGGGAGAATTTCGGCTGCTTGGCCTCCAGCTCCCGGGTTACCTGCTCCTGGTAGGCCTGCGCCTTGTCCAGCAGTTTCTGTACCGGCAGCCTGTCATCAAGCCCCAGCTGTTTCAGCGCCTGCCACATCTGCTCCACGGTAGGAGCCTTGCCGTGCCAGCCGCAGACATCCTCCATAAAATCAACGCCCCGCCCTTTGATTGTGCTGGCGATGATGACCGACGGCTTGCCCCTGGTCTCCCGGGCCTCTTTGAAGGCCCTCAGTATTTCTCTCATATCATGACCGTTGATCTCGATAACGTGCCAGCCGAAGGAGCGGTATTTGTCCGTCAGCGGGTCCACGCACATTACATCGTCAACGCAGCCGTCAATCTGGAGCCGGTTCTTGTCCACGATACCGCAGAGATTATCGAGGTGGTAATGGCAAGCCTCCATGGCCGCTTCCCAAATCTGCCCTTCCTGATGCTCACCATCGCCCATCAAGCAGTACACGCGATAGTCTCTCTTGTCCAGCCGCGCCGCCACCGCGTCCCCCACGGCAATGGACAGGCCCTGCCCCAGCGAGCCGCTGGACGCTTCCACGCCGGCCAGCTT
>CAZZAU010000144.1:0-4321 GCA_964652725.1 uncultured Dehalococcoidaceae bacterium
CAATTTCGTGCCTGAGACCACCCCAAAAACGCCTTTTACTGTAGAAGTTGAGCCTGACCGGTCGCCACAGATGGCGCATCATAGTCTTCACCCACCCTTTTCTACCGCCGCCCTATGCCCCTCGTATTCCACAGGGTAACCTAGACGACGTCTTTACCGGCCGGCGAGTTCCCGAAATATACCTTTGTATGGGGCCATGGTATCTCTATACCCTCTTCATCAAAGCGCTCTTTCAGCCGCTTACGAAGCTCGCCCATGAGCGCCCACTGCGTTATCGGCTTGGTATCCCCCAGTATCTTTATTTCTATTCCGCTATCGCCGAGATTGTCCACCCTTTCTACATGCGGAGTGGTCAGCATATTGCCGCCCCACTGCGGGTCTTCTTTGAGCGCCTGGCAGACCTGATTTATCACGTCGAAAACCCGGTTCAAGTTCTCGTTGTAGCCGACGCTAACGTTCAAATTAATTCTCGCCCAATCCCGGGTCAGATTACTTGCCTGTTCCACTCTGCTATTGGGAAATATATGCATCGCACCGTTCAGGTCGCGCAATACCGTACGCCTGAGCGTAATTTTCTCCACCAGACCACCTGTCCCCTGTATTACCGCGACCTCGCCCTCTCGATACCAATCTTCCATAAGGATGAAGAAGCCGTGGAGATAATCTCGAATGATATTCTGCGCTGCGAAACCAAGTGCCAGCGCTGAGACCCCTATGGCCGCAATCAGTGGTGTTGTATCTACGCCAAGCTGGCTCAATATCATTACGATAGCTATCGCCCATATTACCAACGAGACAACCTGAACAATTACTCTGGAAAGTGTCGTGGAACGAACAGCGAGCT
This sequence comes from uncultured Dehalococcoidaceae bacterium, assembly GCA_964652725.1. GTDB lineage: Bacteria > Chloroflexota > Dehalococcoidia > Dehalococcoidales > RBG-16-60-22 > CAZZAU01. The sequence continues at coordinate 845 of CAZZAU010000144.1, forward strand.
GGTCCGGTGTTTCTTCTCTTATCCTGGGAATTCGAGTCTTGATGAGTCTCGGTACAAGCCATCTGACGATAAGCACTATGACAAAAGCGAAGACAAGGATAATACCTATCTGTATGAGTCCATTCGCGAGATCAGACAAACCGAAATCTGGCATTGTTTCCCCCTTTGCGCTTTGCCTAATACACGAAAAGTAGCACTATGCCATCCAATTGTCAATACACGCGAATCTGCCCAGACCTACCTGAAGAAGCGTGACGAAATGTTTGAGCTGTGGCTCGAAGAAAACGTCACGTATCTCTAGAGTACCAGTTGAACCGGCCCCGGGCAAAGGCTATAATCGAAGTAAGACGGGAGCGGATGAGTCCCGGTGGGCTCCGCGGACTTCAAATCCGTTGGGGGGCGCTAATAACGCCTTCGGTGGGTTCGACTCCCATGCGCTCCCGCCAGCAACCCGGTCAAAGCGGGGGGTGGTTGCCGTGAGAAAGCTCTCCGTACCGGCAACCATTCCGATGTTTAGAAATGGCAAGCCGGAAGCGGACGGACAACGGCCGGGAGGCCCGGCTATGGGGGGCGGGAATATCTACAAGTGGGCTCTGTCAAACAGCCGCAGTATGGCGGTGGCCGTGCACAGACCGGGAGACATTTTCTACATCACCTACATCGCCAGCTCATTCCGCTGAGGTAGCGCCGCCTGCGCGGCGGCTTCAAGCGCGCGGGAACGGCGGGCGCTGCCCGGGAACAGCCTGAGATAAGGCGCTACTTTTCGGCCACTTCTGATTCCGTCTTCAGGGCGATAACCAGACTGTTCCCGTAGGCTGACACCTGCTTCACCGGCGGCATCTGCTTGAGGAAGGACATCAACGGCACGGGGCGGTCCAGCTCTATCTCCATCCAGTTGGTCCCCTCGCTAAGCCCGCCCCAGCCCACTATTCTCAGGTCCGGTATCTGCTTCAGGAGTTTTTCCAGGTTGGCCTTTTGGCCGAAGTCTATAGGCGGCAGTATCTCCAGCTCCAGTTTGCCCTCAAAAACCATCTCCTCTTCCTCCGCCATGCCGGCAGCCCCGCTGGCTTTCAACTGCACCGCAGCAGGAGCAGGCTCTCCCTCCTCGCCGGCAGCGCCCGCTTCCGGCAGGGCTTCCACCTCGAACATCTCCTTCAACGACTGGTCTGCCACTCCTTCCAGCGCCCTCCCCAGCCGCTGCTGCGCCCCGTTTATCAGCATGGAAGACTTCTCCAGTTCCGCGCGCAACCTGTCTCTCACCTCGCGGGCCACTTCCTCCGCCCGGAACCGCACTTCGAACAGCACCCGCATCCGCTCCAGCTCCGCCTTCTTCTTGGCCTGGCCGGCATAATCGGCTATCAGCCGTTCCCGTTCCTTCTCCGCCTGGTCCTGCGCATTCTTCAGGATTTGCGCCGCCTCCTGCTTGGCCTTTTCGATGAACTGGACACCTTCCCTGGCTACCTGCTGTCTCGCCTCCTCACGGGCCTGGTTGGTGGTATGCTCAATCTCTTCCGCCGCTTTTCTCCGCACCAGGTCCGCTTCCATCTCCGCCCGCTGTCTGGCCTCGTTGGCCCTGGCCATTAGCTCGCTGGCGTCCCGTCCGGCCTTTTCCATCACCTCCCTGGCCAGCTTCTCCGCTTCTTTCTTGCCGTCCTCTATCACTCTGGCGGAAGTCACCTCCGCCGCCTGCCGGGCAGCGGTCATTATGCGTTCAGATTCGGCTTTTGCCTCCCGGAACAGCCGCTCCACTTCCTTCTGTACCCTGCTCCTGGCCTCCGCGCTGATGCGCTCTTCCGCCGCTGCCACGAGCTGTTCGGCCCGGGCATTGGCCTGCGCCATCAGGGAATCGGCGCGCTGCTGCGCCATACCCGCAATCTCTCTGGCCTGGTCCTGCGCCTTCTCCACGAGTTCGCGCGCTTCCTGCTGGGCGCGTTCCAGCGCGCGGCCACGCAGCTTTTCTATAGTCTCGCTGATGCCCTTACGGTATTCCTGAAAGATGTCTTCCGCCTCTTCAACCTCTGGTGGTCTGAACACGTCTCTTATGCCTGACATCTCAAATCTCCCCCAATCTTTTCGTCATTTATGCACCCGGTTCTCCGCCGGTCAGGTTGTCAGGACGTACGCACCGCTCAGAATCGAAACAACCGAATAGACCACAATGGCCATTGACAGTTCCAGCCCGTCAATCAAGAATATGGTTGAACTGACGATGGTATCGCCCAGGATGCCAATCCCTATCCCGCAGAACCCGCCGAGAATGAAGAATGCTCCCAGCATTATTTTGAAGCTAAACATGACCGTCCACTCTCAGTCCGCCCCGGTTTTGCTGATAAAATAGAATACTATATTATTGCGTATATGCTTCGCCAACTGTCAATGACCAAATAATACTACCCCATCACTAGTACTTTATATGTACGGCGCAGGCCCGTCCGGACCCGATTCTACCTGAACAGCTCGTCGTAGTCCTCCTTCTCCCTGGCGTCCGCGATGGGCCAGGTGAATGAGACCGAAACCCGGGGCGGGATACCGATCTCGGCCTGGATGGACATCTCCTTGGGGCCGAACTGATAGGCGATGGCGTATGCCTGGTGCAGCGCCTCCTTTATCAGGTCCCTCACTTCCAGTAACGGCCGCCCGCGAAGCCGGTCCGTATTGTGGCGCAGGATATTGCTGATTTCGTTTTCTATGCTCAGGAGCTGGGCCAGTTTGTCAGAGAGCTTGCTTTCCGCGGGTCTTTTTTCACGTTGAAAAGCCACTGTTAACCTCCCTCGGGCTATGAATGTTTGTCGTGTATTGTCCTATCTTATGCCCGAAAGGCATCCCAGTTCAAGGCGGCCTCCGCACTTCCCGGAAACCCTCCCGCCGGCAGGCGCTTTTTGTCCTGCCCGGTCGTATCTGGTAGACTGAAGCGGTGTCAAGCAAGTTCCCATTTTTCTACGGATGGGTCATTGTCGGCATCGCCGGCGTGGGTATGATGCTGGTGTACGGTGTCCGGCAGTCCTTCGCCGTTTTCTTTCCCCCCATACTGGAGGAGTTCGGCTGGACCCGCGGCAGCACTGCCCTGATGCTATCCCTCAATCTTCTTTTTTACGGCTTTGCCGCTCCCGTCGCGGGCCATCTTGCTGACCGCCGCAACCCGCGCCGGCTGATGCTCATCGGCGCCGGTCTGCTGGTTGTGGCCACAGGACTGTGCGCTTTTGCCACCGAGCTGTGGCATTTCTATCTTCTGTTCGGCGTTCTGGTGCCGGTGGGCAGCGCCTTCTGCGGCTGGCCTCTGGTAGCCCCCACCCTGGCCAACTGGTTTTTGAAGCGGCGAGGTTTCGCCATGGCGGTGGGTCAGATGGGAGGGGGCCTCAGCTTCACTTTCGGCATGTTTACCGAATATGCCATAACGCAGTTGGAATGGCGCGGCGCCTACCTCGTGCTGGCCGCGACCATTACCCTGCTGATGTTTCCCCTGTATGCGCTGTTCCT
>CAZZAU010000145.1:0-1690 GCA_964652725.1 uncultured Dehalococcoidaceae bacterium
ATACCTGTGTGATGCCGCCCCCCATCTGTCCGCACCCCACCACGCCTACTTGTCTGATTTCCATGGCTACATCCTCGTTATCTTGACGTTACGTAGCTTTATGTTTGTCGCACGGTCTCCACCCGCAGGCTGCCCTTTGCACGAGATTCCGCACAGAGGCGATGTCCCGTCAGGACAAAAAGGCCTTGCCGACTTAAGCGGAAAACCGCCCTACCTGGCTTTGAAATCCGGCTTTCTTTTTTCCAGGAAAGCGGATGTGCCCTCGGCGAAGTCCTCCGTGCTCATCACGTAGGCTTCCAGCGCGTTCTCCAGCCTCAGGCCATCCTCAAGGGGGAGACTGCTGCCCCGGACCATCGCTTCCTTGGCCGCCCGCACCGCCAGCGGCCCGGCCTGGCAGATGGCTTCCGCCCACTCCCTGGCCGTGGGCATGACCACCTCCGGGGCCACCACCGTGTTGACCAGCCCGATACGGTACGCCTCCTGGGCGCTGATTGGTTTTCCCAGAAGCAGAAGCTCGGCGGCCTTGCACATAGGTATGACTCTGGGCAGACGCTGGGTGCCCCCCCACCCCGGCACCAGCCCCAGGAGCACCTCGGGGCAGCCGAAGCGGGCCTTTTCCGCGGCGATGCGGAGGTCGCAGGCGAGCGCTATTTCCAGCCCGCCGCCCAGGGCCACGCCGTTTACCGCCGCGATAAGCGGCTTCCACAGCTCCAGGCCGCGCATCGGCGTATCAGGTACGGCCCAGGGCCGCGCGGGGAGACTGGCTCTGATAAAAGGAAGCATCTCTTTGATATCCGCTCCGGCGCAGAAGGCGCGGTCGCCGGCTCCGGTGATGATGCCCACCCACAAGTCATGGTCATCCCGGAAGTCCACCATAGCGTCATGAAGCTGCTGCGCCGCCTGAATGTTGATGGAGTTCAGCGCTTCCGGCCGGTTGATGGTAAAGACGGCGATTTTCCCCTCTTTTTGATAGTCAATGGACATCTTGGAACTCTCCGGGCGATATTACTTCAGGCTGGATACGGAAGCCGGTGGCATGTGCCGATTTTAGCAGAAGAGTATAGCAACGTCAAGGTCAGTATGTTGCACCGGCCGACCTCTTATGCTATAATCGGCCAAAGAATAGATTTGAGTTCTCCGAGCCTGTCCTCCTAAAGGAGCGTCCCATGGAGGCAGGCCGATAGGGCGCCGAGGGAAACGGCGGCGCCTCCCGCATTTGGAAAGGAGAGCCTGCGATGTTACTTTGCAGAGCACCTCCTTGGGGGTGCTTTCTCTTTGGCATTGCGTTGCTAAGACTACAATTTAGAGAGATAATAATGCGCGAGTTAATCGCAGTTTTGCTAGCGGTACTTGTCCTTTTTCCAGCGGCCGCGGCTTTTGGCTGCAACCAGGCAGCGCCGCCCGCCCCATCCCCATCTCCCTCTCCGGCCCCGTCGCCGGCATCCGGATTCCCGCTGCATGACCCTCTGGTGAGGTTTAAAATAGCCACCACCACCAGCCTCTACGATACCGGCCTGTGGTATCACCTGGAGCCCATCTTTGAGGAAAAGGCCGGCGTGGAGATGGACATCGTCTATGCCGGTACCGGCATTGCTCTTGAATATGGCAGGAGAGGCGATGTGGATGCCATCATCGTGCATGACAGGGCGAGAGAAGACCAGTTCATCGCCGATGGTTATGGCATAAACCG
>CAZZAU010000145.1:1700-4301 GCA_964652725.1 uncultured Dehalococcoidaceae bacterium
CCTGGTCGCCGGGCCCGGTGATGACCCGGCGGGTATCGTCGGCCTGCCCGCGGCCCAGGCGTTCCAGAGACTGCATGACGAAGGGATGAAGGATCCCGCTGCGGTCAAATTCATTTCCAGGGGTGACGATTCCGGCACGCATGCCAGGGAAAAGCTCATCTGGGGCGAGGCCGGCTTCGACTACGGGGACATACAGAATTCAGGGGAATGGTACGTTGAGGCAGGGAGGGGAATGGGGCCCACGCTGCTTGTGGCCAATGAAATGCAGGCGTACGTCATGGCGGATATCTCCACTTTCCTGGCTTACAATCTGAATGCCGACCTGGACATAGAATCGCTGGTGGAGAAAGACCCCGGTTTTCTCAACGTGTATGCTGCCATGGCTATCAGTCCCGAAGCACATCCGAAGGCAAAAATTGAAGTCGCGAATGTATTTATCAACTGGCTGATATCTGAGGAGGTTCAGGACATCATCGATACTTACGGGAAAGCGGAGTACGGAGGGTCGCTTTTTTACCCGATCGGCACCTGTGATCTGCCGGGCTGCCCGCCGGAAGAGGACTACACCGAGCCCGTACAGTAGTATCTGTCACACGCCTATGCCAAGTCCGAAAGTCTTCATAATGTTCCGGAGTCAGGCCGTTGCTTGAGCTGTGGAATGGCCTGCTCAGGGCTATTGAGCTCATTGTCTCTCTTGACCCGGAGGTGATGGAGATAGCGGGAAGGTCATTGAGGCTCTCGGTGACCTCCGCTATCCTGGCTTCACTTATTTCCGTGCCGCTGGCCAGTCTCATTCATTTCAAACGTTTCCTCGGCAAAAGGTTTCTCATCAACCTCATACAGACCTTCTACAGCGTTCCCACCGTGATCATCGGCCTGTTCGTTTTCGTGTTTGTTTCGCGGGCCGGGCCGCTGGGTGGGCTGGGACTGCTTTTCTCCCCCACCGCCATCATCATCGGGCAGATGATACTGGTTACCCCGATAATGCTGGGACTGGTCATCTCCGCTCTGCGCGGCGTGGATGTGACACTGATCGATACTGCCCGTTCTCTCGGCGCCAGTGCCTTCCAGCTGGCGCTTTTGGTGCTGCGGGAGGCCCGGTTCACCGTGATGGCGGCGGTGATTATGGCCTTCGGCCGGGCCATTTCCGAGGTGGGCATATCTTTAATGGTCGGCGGCAATATCAGAGGCTATACCCGGGTCATCACCACCGCTATCTCACTGGAGACGTCCAAGGGTGACCTGGAGCTTTCCCTAGCCCTCGGCATCATCCTGATATCCATTGCCCTGGCAGTGAACATAGTGTTGAACCGGATACAGCAGAGGTAATAGTGACGCTTATCGAGACGGTTGGTCTGGAGCAGAGGCGCGATGGGAAGTATATCCTGCGCGATATCAACCTGCAAATCGAGCGGGGCGAAGTCTTTGCTCTCATAGGGCCTACCGGCGCCGGCAAGACCACGCTCCTGCGCTTGCTGAACCTGCTTGATGTGCCGGCGGCCGGGAAAATCTACTTCGATGGTACGGACACCGCAACATCGGCCGGGGTCAGGCTGGAGTTACAGCGCCGTATGGCCTTCGTGCTGCAGAAGCCAGTGGTCTTCAATGCCAGCGTCTTTGATAATGTAGCCTATGGTTTGAGGTGGCGGAGAGTTCCGGCGGACCGGGTAAAAGAAAGAGTGGACCGCGCTCTCGGTCTGGTGTCCCTGTCCGGTTATCGCTCCAGAAATGCGCGAACTCTCTCCGGAGGTGAGGTGCAGAGAGTGGCGCTGGCCAGAGCCGTTGTCCTCGAGCCGGAGGTATTGCTGCTTGACGAACCCACCGCCAACCTGGACCCGGTCTCGGCTGCCGGCGTGGAACATCTCCTCGTCGACGTAATCCAGCGTTATGCCACCACTGTCATAATGTCTACGCATGATTTGACCCAGGGCCAGCGCCTTGCCGATAAAATCGGGGTGCTAATGAACGGTGAACTGCTTCAGACCGGTTCCTCCGGCGATGTTTTTGCGGCACCCCGCAACCGGGACGTGGCTAGGTTTATCGGCGTGGAAAACATCATTGAGGGGGTGGTCGTTTCCAGTCAGGACCAGGTAGCCACCATTGAAAGCAAAGGCCGGCTCATTCAGGCCATCGCCGACTATGCCGTCGGCGATGAGGTCCAGGTCTTTCTGCGACCGGAGGACGTCACGTTGTCTTCGGATAAGCTCTCCACCAGCGCCAGGAATAGCTTTGCCGGCAACATAACCTGGCTTGTTTCAATGGGACCGCTGACCCGCGTGGAAATAGACTGCGGTTTTCCCCTAGTGGCACTGGTGACCAGACGCTCGGCAGAGGAGATGAACTTCCAGCGGGGACAGAGCATTTTCGCCAGCTTCAAAGCCACCGCCGTCCACGTGACCAGAAAATGAGCAGAGAAACGGGAAGGATGCGATATGAACATCACCGTGCGGAATATCTTGACATTACCGTGGACTGATTGCGTTGTTCAGCGAGCTGTGGCGGTGCCAAATTGACAGGTTCCGCCGGCTGGTGCTATAGTTTTTCTTGTTGGCAGCGTAGCTCAGTGGTAGAGCAGGGGACTCATAAGCCCTTGGTCGCTGG
>CAZZAU010000146.1:0-4282 GCA_964652725.1 uncultured Dehalococcoidaceae bacterium
TGATGTTATCGTTAAGCCGAATATCTGCGTGGCACACCGTTCCTTCGAGTACGCTGCGACCACCAACCCGGAGGTGGTGGCGGCGCTGGTGGCCCTGTGCCTGAAGGCAGGGGCCGGCAGGGTAAGGGTAATGGACAGCCCGTTCAGCGGAACGCCCGAGCAGGCCTACGCTACCAGCGGCATCGGCGATGCGGTAAGAGCGGCCGGAGGGGAGATGGAGGTTATGGGGCGGATGAAGTTCAGGGAGGTGGCTTTCCCGCAGGGCGGGGACATTACCAGCTGGCCGGTGTACGCCGATGCGCTGGAGGCTGATGTTCTCATCAATGTGCCCATCGCCAAGCACCACGGTCTGGCCAGACTGACCCTGGGGATGAAGAACCTGATGGGTCTGATTCAGCGTCGCAGCGAGTTCCATTTCAACCTCGGTCAGCGCCTGGCAGACCTGACCAGCCTGCTCCGCCCTACGCTCACCGTGGTGGACGCGATGCGCATACTCACAAGGCGCGGGCCGCAGGGAGGCAGCCTGAGCGACGTGAAGATGCCCAATACCATCATTGCCAGCCCGGACATCGTGGCCGCGGATACCTATGCCGCCACGCTATTTAGCCTCGGTGGAAGGGACGTGGCGGGAATTGCGGAGGCAGCCGCAATGGGGCTGGGAACGATGGACCTGGGCGGGATAGAAGTGGTGGAGGTGGAGGGCTGAGCTGTGGCAGGATGATACCGGAAGCGGCAAGGCCCGCGTCCCGGTGGCGGCGGTTGCGCCGTACCGTGCAGTTGCTCGTTCTGCTGCTGTTCCTCTATCTGCTTCTGGCAACGCAGGTGGGCGTGGAAACCGTCCTGCCGCACGACCTGTTTTTCCGCCTGGACCCGCTGGCCGGGTTCTCCGCCATGATTTCGGCGCGGCGCTGGATGGCGCCACTCCTGCTGGGGGGCTCGGTGCTGTTGCTGACCCTGGTGGTGGGGTGGGCCTGGTGCGGCTGGCTCTGCCCGATGGGCACCGTTCTGGACTGGGTGCCGTCCCGCGGTTACCGCGCAAACGGGACATCAGGCCGCGCTGGCGTCAGGGAAAATACCTGCTGCTTTTCGCCGTCCTGGGGGCGGCATCTCTGGGTAGCCTGACGCTGATGGTTCTGGACCCTGTTACGCTGCTTTTCCGTACCGTCGCGGGGGCCGTCCTGCCCGGGCTCAGTTCCCTGGTGACCGTTGCCGAGTCATGGCTGTACGGCTTCGGGATGCTGCGGCCGGCAGTGACCTGGTTCGATGGACTGGTGCGCCCCTGGCTGCTGACCGACCAGCCGTTCTTTGCGCCTAACCTGATACTGGGCGGGGTGTTCCTGGTCATTCTGGGGCTCAACCTCGTCAGGTCCCGTTTCTGGTGCCGCTACTTGTGCCCGCTGGGAGGTGGCCTCGCCTTGCTCTCCCGGTTCAGCGTCATACGCCACCGGGTGGACGAAGGGCGCTGCACCTCCTGCCGGCGCTGCGCCGCAGAATGTCCCACCGGCGCCATTTCCCCGCAACGCAACTTCGCCGCGGATGCCGCCGAGTGCACCGCCTGCCTGGTCTGCGTGGAAGAATGCCCTGCCGGGGCCATCAGCTTCGGCTTCCAGCCGGGAGTTCCCCACGGCTTCGCTTTCGACCAGTCGAGGCGCAGCTTCCTGACTTCCGCCTCCGCGGCCACACTGGGAGCGGTGGCGGTGTGGGCGCTGCCCTTCTTCAGGTGGACGAAGTCCCGCTTCGTCAGACCGCCCGGTACGGACGAGGAGAAGCTCAGGCGCGGATGCATCCGCTGCGGCGAATGCGTCCGCGTATGTCCCACCGGCGTTATCCAGCCGGATTACTCAGAGCTCGATGGGCTGTGGGCGCCGGTGCTGGATATGCGCCACGGCTACTGCGACTACGGATGTAACGCCTGCGGCCAAGTCTGCCCGACGGGCGCCATCGCCAGGCTATCTCTGGAAGACAAGCAACGTACCGTTATCGGGACTGCCGTCATTGATAGGGAGAGGTGGCTGCCCTGGGCGGAGGATACGCCGTGCATCGTGTGCGAGGAAATGTGTCCGGTGCCGCAGAAGGCCATCCGGCTCGACCGTGCCGGAGGAGAAAAGGGAGCCCGGGCAAGCAGCCCCGTGCAGCGTCCCAGGGTGGTGGAGGACTTGTGCACCGGCTGCGGTATCTGCGAGTACAAATGCCCGGTGGGAGGAGAAGCGGCCATACGGGTCCTTGCCGCTGCGGAGAGCCGGATAGTCCCGTAGCCGCAGCCCTTGACGCAGGCGGGCGGAACGGGATTGTGCCGGCCTTACCTTCTGCGATATTATGGATATGTCCGGCGGTGAGTCCCGGATTTCCGAGGAGGATGAGCATGTTCTTTGACTTTGAACACCAGCCCGTCAGCATGAAAGAGCCGGCGCCGGGGTTCTCGGTGCGGCCCATCAGCGGTGAGCGCTTGATGCTGTGCGACGTGACCCTGCAGCCCAGGTCTGAATCGCCAATGCATACCCATTCTTCCGAGGAGATGGGCATCATAATCGAGGGCGAGTTTGATATGACCATCGGCGAGGAAAAGAAGCTGCTGAAAAAAGGGGATATCTATCTGGTACCACCCCTGGCGGTCCATGGCGGCGTTACCCACGAGAAAGCGGTGCGTATGGTGAGCGCCTTCAGTCCGCCAAGAAGAGATTACACGTAGAACTTGAAGCGGGATTCTCCCCGGCGTGATGAAGAGAGATGTGTCCACGCCGGTGGGCGAATCATCAGAGGTTGTTTATCAACCCATCCCTCTCAATCTCTCCCGATTCATTTTGCTGCACCCATCGGACCAGTTACGGCTGCGCGAAGCAGAGCAGGCGTCTGGGGTTTTCCACCATCATGGTATTGATCTGCTCTGCGGTCAGGCCCCGCTGCAGCATCATCGGCACTATGTACCTGGGCAGGTGGACGTAGCCCCAGCCCCCGTACTTCACCCGCCTGGTTTTGCAGCAGATGTCGTGGGAGAGGACTATCTGGCTGATGTAACCTGCCCCGATGAGCTCTTTGATTTCCTGAATGCGCTGCGTGTCATTAGGCAGGTCCAGGTAGTCATCGGCCGTCCACATAACCGGGAAGTGTCCCTCCCAGCCCCACAGGTCGTATTCCAGGGTACAGCCCTTCTCCAGGAGCTGTAGCCGCTGCTGGTGGTCGCGTACGCGGGCATCGGTGTGGCAGAGGATGACGCGGCTGAGGTCGGCGCCGGCTTCCTGCAGGATCTCCACCACCTGGAAGGGGCCGTTGCGGTTGCGCCCGGGGTGCACGGAAAGGCAGGCGCCCGTCTCCCGCTGCGCCAGGGCGGATGCTTTCAGCACTTTCCTCTCGCCGTCCTGCAGTGGCCAGGAGCAGCCTATCTCGCCGATGAGCCCGGCTTTTATGGCGCGCGGTCCGACCCCAGTCTCAATATCCCGCACCATCTGGCGGGCGAGTTCCTCCTCGCTCTTGGCGGCCATCTCCGGGGCGTGGGACGAGCCGGTGTAAAATCCCGCTCCCATAATGACATTCAGGCCGGTGGCCCGGGAGATGCGTGCCAGCACCTCGGGGTCACGGCCGATGCCGATGGTGGTAACATCGACGATGGTGTTGCCGCCCACCCGTTGATAGAGTGTGGCCTCTTCTACGGCCTCTTCCTCGTCCAGCAGGCGCATATTGTCCAGGTTTTCATAGGGATGGTAGCGGAGCCAGCTCAGGTGGGGCCAGGATACCTTCTCAAAGGCCAGATACCTGTCGCTGGCGGCGGCCGGCTCGCTGAAGATGCAGGCCCCGTCTATGAGCAGGTGTTCGTGGACAAGGGTGACTCCCAGGTCTTTCCCGTCAACCATGCCCAGCACGGTCTGGGCTTTTCCCGCCAGTTCCGGTTTCGCCATAGTCTGTCCTCCTCCTGTGCTGTGTACAATCAAGGGGTTATTCACTATATATTTTTTGAGGGGGGCAGGTCAATGTGACAGCGGCTCCCTGTGGCGGGAAAAAACGGGCAGGAAGGCCAGGACGGCGATGAGCACGCTGACCGCCGCGGCGAAGCTGAAAACGCTGGCCACGCCGAGCTCGTCGCTCATAAAGCCGGCGGCAAGCGGGCCGGCCAGCATGCCCACGGCATAAGTCGCCTGGAAGATGCCCATGGCAGTGGCCCGGTGCTCCGACGGCACGTTGCGGATGCTCAGGCCCATCAGGGTTGTCATAAGTATGCCCCGCCCCAGCCCGTAACTCACCTGCAATAGCATCACCACGCCGACCTGCGCGGTGAACTGGACGGCGA
>CAZZAU010000147.1:0-4275 GCA_964652725.1 uncultured Dehalococcoidaceae bacterium
TCCGCCCAATCCACGGCGTCAAGGCCGGTGGGCTTCTGGCCGCTGTGGGTGTAAACTTCCCACTGCGGTTTTCCGCCGCCATGGCGGGCGGCGTCAATGGCCACCACGATGCACTGGCTGCCGAACCTTTCGGCGCCGTCCCGTATCAGGCCGGGGTCCAGCACGGCGGCGGTGTTGATGGAGACTTTGTCTGCCCCGGCGGAGAGCATCCTTCTCATATCGCGGGCGTGGCGCAGGCCGCCGCCCACGGTGAGGGGCATGAAGACCTGCTCCGAGATGCGCTCCACCATCTCCACCAGGGTATCCCGCCCCTCCGGCGTGGCGCTGATATCAAGGAACACCAGCTCGTCGGCGCCTTCCCGATAGTAGAAGGCGGCCAGCTCCACCGGGTCGCCGGCGTCGCGGAGCTGGACGAAGCTGGTTCCCTTGACCACACGCCCGTCCTTGACATCGAGGCAGGGAATGATGCGCTTAGTGAGCATGAGAAAGAATCTCCTCGGCACTGGGCCGCAGAGGTTTTTTCAGGCTGCCGATTATGGGCTCACCGCCGGCCGGTATCCAGGCTTCATCCAGGTCAGGGCAGACCAGCCGGATGGCGGATTCCTCCGAGGACAGATAGAGCAGGCTCCCCTTGACTCCCACCGTCAGGGGACGCAGCCGTATGCGGTCGGTAAGCCCTATCATCTCCCCGTGGTGGGCGACGATAATGGTAAAAGGCCCGTTGAGCAGCAGGCTGCCGTAAACCTGGCGCAAAGTCCTGAGCAGTTTCTGCTCGGCGGGAGGGCGCCGCTCGATTTCCGACCACAGGGGGGCGGCCAGGACGCGGGCAGCGATTTCTACGGGCAGGTTGTGCCTGCGTATCAGGAGGTCCACGGCGTAGGCCACCACCTCGGTATCGGTCTGCATGGTGCAGTGGTAGCCGAATTGCTCCAGGTAGCGCCGGTTGATGCCATAGGAGGAAATCTCTCCGTTGTGTACCACCGTCCAGTCCAGGATGGAGAAAGGGTGTGCCCCGCCCCACCAGCCGCGGGTATTGGTGGGGAAGCGGCCGTGCGCCGTCCACAGGTAGCCCTCGTACTCCTCCAGGCGGAAAAACTCGGCGATTTCCTCCGGGTAGCCCACGCCTTTGAACACGGCCATATTCTTGCCGCTGGAGAAGACGAAGGCGTCCTTGAGCCGTGTATTAATTTCCATCACCCGCTCTACCACGTAGTCATCATCCGGTTGCGCTTCCGGCTTCTTCCGTCCCGTTTCCAGAAAGTAGCGCCAGACGGCCGGCGGATTGGTTATGGCGGGAGTGGGGCGGGTAGGCACCTCTTCGGCGTGAACAAGGCGGAAACTATCTTTGAGCAGGGTTTCCACCTCATCCCGCCCCTGCTGGCTCAGGTACATAATGTGGAAGGCGTAAAGGTCGGCGTAGTCAGGGTACAGGCCGTAGGCGGAGAAGCCGCCGCCCAGGCCGTTGCCGCGGTCGTGCATGTTGCCGATGGCCCGGATGATGTCTTTTCCGGAAAACCTCGTACCTGACGTATCCATCATGCCGAAGATGGAGCAGGCGTCGATTACCTTATCGTCAAAATACGGGTTCTGAATGTGGTCCAGTTCTTTCATTGTTTCCTGCTCCTTTCCGTCACTCACCGGCCATTACTTCCTCCGCTTCTTCGGGGGCGGCCGATACCACTGCCGAAGCGGGCAATTGGAGGTCGCTTTGCCACAGTTCTCTGGGCAGGGATATCAGGCTGAAATCGGCGGCAATCAGGTTCTCTTTGAAACAATCGACCTTCGCTTTTTTCTTCATCAGGTCTATGATTATGCCCGACTTCTCGATGTTGCCCGCGAAGACCAGGCCTACTGCCTCACCGTCCTTCAGGATGACTTTGCGGTAGATGTCGCCGGTGCGGGCGGTCAGTATCTCATAACCGGCGTCCTCAGGGGGTGGGTTTACCACCCCGGCGGAGACCATGTTGAGGCCGAAGTATTTGAGCGAGTTCATGGAGATACCGCCCGGGTACTCTGTGGCTCTGCCGGCCATATTGAAGCCGGCCACCCTGCCCCCGATGTACGCGTTGGGCCAGATGGGGGTGAGGCGGCATTGCCCGTAGGCGATATCGAAGGCCTCGGCGACGTCGCCGCAGGCGTAGATATCTGGATGGGAGGTGGCCATGCGGTGGTCGACCACGATGCCGCGGTTTGCCTCTATTCCGGTGCCGCCGACCATCTCGGTGCGGGGCCGGACGCCGATGGCGATGATGACCATCTGGCAGGGGATGTGCCGGCCGTCGTCCAGAACAACGCCGCTTACCCTGTCTGCGCCTGTGATTCCGGTTACGGTGTGGCCGGTGACGATGTTCACTCCAAAGCGTTTCAGCGCTTCATCTTCCATTGCGGATGCTTCCTCATCCAGCATCACGTTGAGTATGCGTTCCTTCATCTCCACGATGGTCACCCGGATGCCACGCCTGACCAGCGCCTCGGTGACGCTGACTCCGATGAGCCCCCCGCCGATGACCACCGCGCTCATCCCTTCCTCCAGGTAGCGGTCAATGGTCCGGGCATCATCAAGGGTAATGAAGCTGAACACGCCCTCTCTTTCCCTCCCGGACATCGGCGGCAGGATGGGCTCTCCACCCGTGGCCAGCAGCAGCTTCCGCCAGCTGATGACTTCTCCCGAGTCCAGCTCCACGGTATGCGCGTCCGGGTTTAGGCACATTGCCTTTCTGCCCGGGTATGTCTGAATCGCGTTCCGCTCATAGAAATCAGCCGGCCGGTACAGCATCTTCTCCAGCGGGCGGTGCTCCGCCAGGTACTCGGAAATCAGGGGGCGGGAGTAGGCCGGGTACGGCTCATCGGAAACTATGGCCAGGCTGCTCTGCCTGTTTACCTCGCGTATGGCTTCGACGGCGCCGATGCCTCCGGCTGAATTACCGATAATCAGATATGCCACTTCCATCGCTTTGCCGGCCATCATCTTTGCTCCCCGGTTTTTTGCCCCGCCATTTTGAGAAAATTGTCATACATTTTGAGTCCGTGCTCGCCGCTCTTTTCCGGGTGGAACTGGGTGGCCGCCAGATTGCCGCGGGCGAGCACGCTGCCGAAGCGAGTGCCGTAGTCGGTCTCGCCGCAGATCAGGGACCGGTCTTCCGGCTGCCCGTAGTAGCTGTGCACGAAATAGAAATGGGCCCCGTCCGGGATACCGGCGAAGAGGGGGCAACTCCGGCGTTGCTTTACCTGGTTCCACCCCATATGGGGGACCTTGAGGCCCGCGGGCAGCCTTTTCACCCGGCCCGGGATTACGCCCAGGCAGTTGTACCAGCCGCCTTCTTCCGTGCCGGCGAACAGCACCTGAAGGCCGATGCACACCCCGAAAAAAGGGCGGTCTTCGGCGATAAGCCGCTTGATGGGTGCCACCAGGTCCATTTTGCGCAGATTTTCCATGGTGTCTCCGGCGGCCCCCACTCCGGGCAGGATTACCGCCTGCGCCTCCATCACTTCTTCCTTCCGGCCGGTTATCCGGGGCTGGTACCCCAGTTTGCGCAGCGCATTGCTTACGCTGCGCAAGTTGCCGGCTCCGTAATCGATAATGGCAATCATGCAGATACTCTTTCGGGCGGGGTCAGTTCTGTACCGTCACTTCCACCACGTTTTCCCTGGCGATGGTCGTTACGGCCTCGCCGTGCCTGACGAAAACGTGCATCAAACCCAGCACCTCGTACTGTCCGTTCTCGAGGGTGACGGTGTCCCATCTCACCGGGAAGTTCTCCTCCCGGTTATCGGACTCCCCGATCTTTATCCAGGTGGTCGAGTTTTTCTTACGATAATACCACGGATTGGTGACCTTCACGACGGTGCCGGAGAGGCCGAGCTCTGCCAGGTCCTTCCGCAGCAGGTCTTCGTCAAAGGTCTCCCGCAACCTGACCGCGCCGGAGTAGCTCTTTATGGCTTCAGAAGGAACAATGTATTGCGGCCCCCAGTTGTATGACATCAGCGCACCTCCTCAACCTGGTATCCGGCGGGAACGTCGTTATCTGTGTCGGCGTAGACCAGGGCCTCGTTGGGGCAATGGGCGACGCAGGCGGGGGTGTCTTTGCCCAGACACAGGTCGCACTTGGCTATTTTCGAGCGCCCTTTTTCCGGCCTGATTACTCCGTAGGGGCAGGCCAGGATGCAGGTCCAGCAGCCGACGCATTTTTCGGCGTCCACGGTTACGATGCCCCCGGGTTCGCGGTGCAGGGCTCCGGTCAGGCAGGAGTAAACGCAGTAGGGCTCTGCGCAGTG
>CAZZAU010000148.1:0-2052 GCA_964652725.1 uncultured Dehalococcoidaceae bacterium
GAGCACCGTGCTCTTGCCCGCGCCGTTGGCCCCGAGCAGGGCCACGATAGCCCCGTCCTCCACGCTCATCGAGACGCCGTGCAGCACCCGGATGACGTTGAGATAGGTGACCTCTATGTTGTTCAGTTTCAGCATGGTTTTTTTGGTGGGCGCCGCATACGCGGCGCCCACCGCTTTACTCTGCCGTTAACTTACTACTGGCCGAACCAGTCGAACTCCTCGTACTCCACCAGCGGGGCATCGATCCAGCCGGTGACGGGCACGATTTCGCCTCCCTGTATCTGGAAGATACGCACCGATTTGGAAAGGCGGTTATCGCCGGGGGTGTACACCACCGGACCGTGCAGGCCTTCCACATCATAGTTTAGTTTCTGGATGCCGTGAGTCTCGATGGCCTGCCAGGCTTCCTCGCCGCCCCTGGCCAGTACCTCGTAGCCCACGGCCTGCTCGGCCAGTCTGAGGATCTCGGCCATAATCAGGCTCTGTGCCCAGGAGGTGATGTAGTCCATATTGCCGTAGTCGTCCGGATGCTCTTTCTGGACGTATTCGGTCATCTTGGCCATGCCGGGTACGTCATCCCCCCAGTTCACGGTGGGGAAGACGCCATAAACGCCCTCCACAATGTCAGCTCCGGCGATGTCCACCAGCGCCTTGGTGATGCCGGCGTGTCCCAGTCCGATGGTGACTCCGGGATAAAGGCCGATCTCAACCGCGTTCTTGATTATTACGGCGGTGGGCGCCGGCGTGCTGGAGATGTAAAGGACGTCCGGGTTCTGCGCCTTGATGCGGGTCAGGGATTCGGTCTCGGAGATGGTGTCCGTGGAATGCTCTTCTGCCGGCAGGATAAGCTCCACGCCCAGCTCATCGGCGGCGGCCTTGGCCGCGTCCAGCGCTCCGTAGCCGGTGGGGTTGTTGAGCAGGTGCAGGGCCATCCTGGGCTTGCCCGGCCCCTGCCAGATGTTCTCCATATAGTAGCGGGTGAAGGCGGTCCAGTCATCGCCGTAGTCCGGCATCTGGCCGTAGATATGCTGTGGTGGGCGGTGCAGCACCGGGGCATTGAAGGATACGATGCCCGGGAACCCGGCCCGGTTGGCTGTTTCCATCGTTGCCGACATCATCTTGGAGGACGCGGTGGCGAACAAAACGGCGTCCTGGTCCATAAACCGCTTGACGTTGGTCACCACCTTGGAGGCATCATAGGCGTTGTCCAGCCAGATTACCTCGATGGGATGGCCGTTGATGCCCCCCAGTTCCTCGTTGACATACTTGATGGCGTCAAGGTTGGCATGGCCCATCGGGGCGCCCTTCTCGGCGGCGGGGCCGGTGGAGGGAGTGGTAATGCCGATTTTTATGGTCTGCTCCCCCGGGTTCCCGCTGCAGGCACTGACAAGCGGCAGGACGGCCAGCAGCAGGGCGAGGCCCGCCAGGGAGAGTATGGTGAGTTTCTTCATCTCATTATGCTCCTTTCTGCTTTTTGGATATTTCTGCTTTTTCAGGTGCTACATCGTCCACAGTTCCTCCTTCACCGTCTAATACGAAAATGGCCAAAGGCGGTAGGCCGCTTTGAACAGCGCCCAGCGGTGGGCAAGTCCCCGCGGCTCAAGTATCAGAAACAGGATAATCACCAGGCCGAAAAGCATGGGGGTTACGCCGGTGGCGAAGCCAGCGGGCAGCATGGTGAAAGTGCGCTCCAGAAAGGGCACCACCTCTACCGTCAGCACCTGCTGCAGGAGGCGGATGAAGACCACGCCGAAGATTGGGCCGACGGATGTGCCCAGCCCGCCGATGATAATCATGCCGATGTACAGGATAGATTCCGTGAGGCTGAACTGCTCGGCGTTGAGGAAGCCGATCCAGTGCGCCAGCAGCGAGCCGGCGACGCCGGCCATAAAGCAGCCGATGAAGAAGGCCAGGAGCTTGTAATAGAGCAGGTTGATGCCCATCACTTCCGCCGCCAGGTCATTGTCCCGGATGGCGATGAATGCCCGGCCGACCCGTGTCCGGGCCAGGTTCTTGGCGAAGAAAGTGAACAGAAGAACGATGCTTATGATC
>CAZZAU010000148.1:2062-4263 GCA_964652725.1 uncultured Dehalococcoidaceae bacterium
TGCGGAACTCGAAACCGCCTATGGAGGCATAAGGCACCCTGATGCCCACGAAGCCGCCGGTCAGCGACCAGTGATTGATGACCCAGATGATAATGAGCTGGGCGGCGATAGTGGTGATGGCCAGGTAGAACCCTTTGACCCGCACCGAGGGCAGCCCGAAGATGAGGCCGATGACCCCGGCCATGAGGCCGGCGCAGAGTAGGCCCACCAGAAACGGTAGCTCCAGGCGGTTGGTGAGGACGGCCGAGGTATAGGCGCCCACGGCGATGAAACCGGCATGGCCGATGGAGAGCTGGCCGCAGTAGCCCACCAGTATGTTCAGGCCGGTGGCCGCGACGAGGGTGATGCCGATGAGGTTGACTACCCCCAGCCAGTAGCCGCCCAGGTACAGCGGCGCCGTCAGCAGCAGCACCAGGAAGCCGGCGAAAAGCGCCCGGTGCGTTTTGGTGCGCAGGATGGCCATATCCTGCGCATAGGTGTAGTTTCTGACGCCGCTGGGCAGGCTCATCTTTGCATCAAATCCTCTCTATGCGCTCTTCCCCGAATAGCCCGTAGGGCTTTATGACCATCACGATAATGATAATGACGAAGGGAATGATATCCTTCACCCCGGGCCAGGTGAGTGGGGTGAGGTAACCGCCGCCCAGGCTTTCCGCCAGTCCGATAATTGGGCCGGCTATCATAGCACCGGCGAACGAGTCCAGGCCACCCAGTATCACCACGGAAAAAGCCTTGAGGCCGGTCTGCACCAGGCCGTGGGTGATGCCGCCGATGCTGGATATGAGTATTCCTCCCACCGCCGCCACCACGCAGGCGAACATCCAGGACCGGGAAAACACGGTGGTCACCGGTATGCCGCAGGCCTGCACCGCCATCTGGTCATCGGCGG
This sequence comes from uncultured Dehalococcoidaceae bacterium, assembly GCA_964652725.1. Lineage (GTDB taxonomy): Bacteria > Chloroflexota > Dehalococcoidia > Dehalococcoidales > RBG-16-60-22 > CAZZAU01. The sequence continues at coordinate 2,952 of CAZZAU010000148.1, forward strand.
TGGCCCGCATGGCGATGCCCATCCTGTGGTAGCGAAAGAACAGGGTCAGCAGAGCAAAGATGGCCAGGCTTATGCCCACCACCCACACGTATTCCTGGGAGACCACCGCCGGGCCGATGCGCACCACCTCGCGGGGGAAAAGGCGGGGCAGCGCGTCCACGCTCCAGGGCCAGATGAAGGTCACCACGCCTTCGATGAAGTAGCCGATGCCCAGTGTCACCGTGATCAGGGCCAGGATAGGCTGGGCGATGAGCGGGCGCAGGGCGAAGCGCTCTATCATCCAGCCCAGGAACAGGGCAAACAGTATCACCAGCGGAAAAGCCAGCCACAGGGGAAAGCTGGCCTGCACCAGCATCGAGTAGGTAAACCAGGAGGACAGGAGCACTATCTGCCCCAGGGCCAGGTTGGCCACACTGCTGGATTTCCAGATGAGGACGAAGCCGAGGGCGATGAGAGCATAGACCATGCCCACGGAGATGCCGGTAATCAGGTACTGTAATAGCTCAGCCATCAGACCACTCCCGCTCTTTCTTCGATGTCTCTAACCTTGATGGCGGTGGTGACCATCCCTTTGCGCCCGTCGCGGTAGGTCACCGGCGCTTTGACGCTAAGTTCTTTGCCATCGCTGTAGAGGGCTGCAATAAGCTCCCGGTAGCGCTCTTCCATGAACTCCCGCCTCAGCTTCCGGGTGCGGGTGAGCTCGGCTTCATCGGCGTCGAACTCCTTGTGCAGCAGGACGAAGCGCCTGACCCTGGCCTCTTCCGGCAGGTAGCCGTTCACCCGCAGCAGGTCCTTCTGTATGAGGTCGGCCACCTGCTCCTTCTGCGAGAGGTCGACGAAGGTGGTGTAGGGGATGTGGTTTCTTTCCGCCCACTTCCCCACCATGCCAAAATCGATGTTGATGATAGCCGAGACGTAGTCCCGGTCCTTGCCGCCGATGACCATGGCGTCTTTAATATACGGGCTGAACCTGAGCCTTCCCTCCACGTACTGCGGGGCGTACTTGATGCCCGAGCGTAGCTGCCCCAGGTGGTCCATACGGTCGATGAACAGCAGGTGCCCGTCCTCATCGAGGTTCACCGCGTCGCCGGTGCGGCACCAGCCGTCCACCAGGGCCTCCCGGGTCTTCTTTTCGTCTTTATGATAGCCGCTGAACAGGCAGCGGTTTCTGACCAGCAGCTCGCCTTCGTCGGTTATGCGGACTTCCGTACCCAGGGCCGGTCTGCCCACGCTCTCGAACTTGATTTCGCCCTTGCCGTGCGAGGAGATGAGGCCTGCCTCGGTGCTGCCGTAGTTCTGCCGCAGCTCTATG
>CAZZAU010000149.1:0-973 GCA_964652725.1 uncultured Dehalococcoidaceae bacterium
CGTAAAGCTCCGCAGCGCGGTACTAGCTGCGCACCAGCGGCGCCGAGGCCACGCCAGCGAAGCCCATTTCGGCGCCGGCGAGCGCATAATCGGAAAACTCCTCCGGAGTGACGAACCTGACCACCGGGTGATGCCCGGCTGATGGCTGGAGGTACTGCCCTATGGTAAGCAGGTCGCACTCCGCTTCCCGGAGGTCGGCCATCACTTCCAGGGCTTCTTCCCGGCTTTCCCCCAGCCCCAGCATCAGGCCGGACTTGGTCACCATCTGCGGGTCAAGCTGCTTGGCCGTGTACAGGAGCTCCAGCGAGCGCTCATAGCTGGCGCCGGGCCTGACGGTGGAGTAGAGGCGGGGAACGGTCTCTACATTGTGATTGATGACCTGCGGGCCAGCTTCCACCACCGTCCTGATGGCCTCTTCCGAGCCGCGGAAATCCGGCACCAGTACCTCCACCGTGGCGCCGCTGCGCTGACGCAGCAACGTGATGGTGTGGGCGAAGTGGGCGGCGCCGCCGTCAGGGAGGTCATCTCTGGTCACCGAGGTGATGACCACGTAGCTCAGCTTCAGCTTTTGCACCGCTTCCGCCAGGTGCTCCGGTTCTTCCGGGTCAGGAGACGGGGGGCATCCCTTGTCCACGGCGCAGAAGGTGCAGCGGCGGGTGCACACATCTCCCAGGATGAGAAAGGTGGCCGTGCCCGAAGAGAAGCAGTTGCCGATGTTGGGGCAGTGGGCGCTCTGGCAGATGGTGTGCAGGTGGAGTCCGTCCAGCAGCCCGTGCATGGTGGTCATGGTCTGCGGGCTCGCCAGCTTCTGCTTAAACCAGGCGGGCAGTCTGCCTTGCATAATGTCCGGTAACCGTAATAGTCTCTTTGAGGTCGAGCTGCGCCGCGAACACCCCGGCGAACCGGTCGAGCAGCTTCTCCGTTACCGTGGCCATCGATATGTCCCGACCTAGCAGCTGGGACATGGAAACGG
>CAZZAU010000149.1:983-4248 GCA_964652725.1 uncultured Dehalococcoidaceae bacterium
GGCGCGGCGGTTGGCGAAGCCGCAGGGATTGATGAGGGCGAAGTGGGACATATCCGGGTTTACGTTCAGGGCGAAGCCGTGCATGGTAATCCATTTCCGTATGCTGAGCCCCAGGGCGGCAATTTCCTGGTTGTCCACCCATACCCCGGCGTGGCTGGCGTCCCTTCCCGCCCGGATGCCGAAATCCCCGAGCGTTCTGATGAGCATCTCCTCCAGCTCCCGCACGTACCTGTGGGCGTCTCTCCCCCGCTGCCTCAGATCCAGTATGGGATAGCCGACGATCTGTCCGGGGCCGTGGTAGGTGACATCCCCGCCGCGGTCGGTGAATACCAGGGAGACGCCTTCTCCGGCGAGGTGGGCCGCCGGGGCCAGGATGTTCTCCATCTTGCCGGACTTGCCCACGGTGATGGTGGGCGGATGCTCCAGCAGGAGGAGGGTATCATCAATGCGGCCTTCCAGCCTTTCGCCGAGCAGTCTTTTCTGCAGCGCGAAGGCTTCCGCGAAGTCGATTCTGCCCAACCGATGTACGGTGCAACGCATATCCGGTCTCTACTTGTTCCTGGAGGGATAATGAATGGTGCGGCCGCTGACGTCCAACGCCGCCTCGTGGGTGGCCTCGGAGAGGCTGGGATGGGCGTGCAGCGTCTGGACGATGTCTTCCACGGTGGCCTCCATTTTGAGGGCCATGGTGGCCTCGGCGATGAGGTCCGTAGCCCGCGGGCCGATGATGTGGACGCCGAGCACCTGCCCGTACTTCTCCTCGGCGATTATCTTGACCAGGCCGCGCCGCTCGCCCAGGATGGTGGCCATGCTGTTGGCAGAGAAGGGAAACCTGCCCACCTTTATCCGGTGGCCCTGCTGGATAGCCTGCTCTTCGGTAAGACCCACCGCGGCTACCTCGGGCAGGCTGTGGGTGAACCGGGGCACCACACCGTAGTCCATGCTCATATCGCCGCCCATGGCGTTCTCCGCGGCCACGATGCCCTCCTCCATAGCCACGTAGGCCAGCATGATGCCGCCGATGGCGTCGCCGGCGGCATAGATACCGGGCACGCTGGTCTCCATGCGCTCGTTCACCTGGATGGCCCTTTTGTCCATGGACAACCCTATCTCCTCCAGCCCCAGATCCTCGGTGCAGGGGCAGTAGCCTACGGCGATGGCCACCATCTCCGCCTCTATTTTCTTCTCCGTCTGGCCATTGGAGATGGTGACCACCTTGCCCGCCGGCCCGTTCTCCACACGCTCGACCCTGGTGCTCTCGTAAAGCTGGATGCCGTCATCTTTGAGGGCTTTGGCCAGCACCGCGGCAATCTCGGGGTCCTCGAGGGGCAGGATGTGGGGCAGCATCTCGACGACGCTTACCCTGGATCCGAGCCTGGCCAGGATGGTGGCCATCTCGATGCCGATGTTGCCGCCCCCTATCATCACCATGCTTTCCGGCACATGGTCTATGTTCAGTATATCTTCCGCCTTGATGACTCCCGGCCCAGGCGTAGCGCAGCCGGGCACGGGCAGGCCCAGAGCGCGGCATCCGGTGGCCAGGATGATCTTTTCGGCGCGGAGGGCCTGCTTCTGTCCCCCCTCCCCTTCTATCTCCACCTGCCGTGATGGTTTCAGCCTGGCATTGCCCCTGATTATCTCTACCTTGTTTCCCTTGAGCAGGCTCTGCACTCCCGACACGTGGGTGGAGACCACCGTTTGTTTGCGCCGCTGGATTCCGGCCAGGTCAAAGCCCACCTCCCGGGCGGTGATGCCGAACTTCTCCGCCTCTTTAATGGTGTGGTAAAGCTCGGCGCTGTGCAGCAGCGACTTGGAGGGCACGCAGCCGCGGTTCAGGCAGGTGCCTCCCAGGGCATCCCTTTCAATTACGGTGACCTTGCCCCCGAGCTGGGCGGCTCTCAAGGCCGCCACGTAGCCCGCCGGACCTCCACCGATGATTACCAGTTGTCTCTCTTCCACGGCGCTCCTCCCTGATTGAATTCCCGCTATGCTTTACTCCTGCGGCGCCAGGTCGTCCAGCGCTTTCAGCACCAGTTGCAGATAGGCCAGCGCCGGCCCGCCACCCATCTGCACCGCCACCCAGCCCGCCTCCATTATCTCCTCGGCGGTGGCACCCTGGTTGAGCGCGTTCCTCACATGGGCAGCGATGCACCAGTGGCAATGGGCGGTAACCGCGGTGGCGATGGCACAGAGCTCCTTGGTCTTGGTGTCCAGGGCGCCCGGCGACTGCGCCGCCGCGGAGAGCGACCGGAAAGCAGCCCGGTGTTTGGGCCAGTCACGGTCCCACCTGGCCAGCATGGACTGAAATTCCTGGATTACATCCCTGGTGTTTTCCATCTCTATTCTCTATCGCTCCTCGCTCTCGTTGTTTGGCCTCAGGTCTCAGGCCAGCAGCAGGGTGGGGTTCTCCAGGGCCCGCACCAGGCTTGACATAAATCTGGCCGCTACGGCGCCGTCCACCACCCGGTGGTCATAGGTCAGGCTGTAGGCCATAATGGGGCGGGCCACTATCTGTCCGTCTCTGACCACCGCCCGGTCTGTTATGCCGCCCACGCGCAGGATGGCGGATTCCGGCTGGTTGATGATGGCCGTCTCGAAGGTCCAGCCGCTGCCCACGGCGCCCAGGTTGGTCAGGGTGAAAGTGCCGCCGCTCATTTCCTCACCGGTCAGCTTTCCGCTTCTCGCCTTTTCTGCCAGGTCTTTTACTTCTCTGGAAATCTGCGCCAGGGGCTTGCCGCCGGCGTTTTTCACCACCGGGACGATAAGCCCTTCCTCCAGCGCCGTGGCCACCCCGATGTTGATGTCTTCCCAGACTTTTATCTCATTGTCAACGATGCTGGCGTTAAGCATGGGATGGTCTTTGAGTATGTGCGCCAGGGCGTATACCAGGATATCGGTGTAGGTGATGCGGGTGCCAATAACGCTCTCCTGGGCGACCAGGCTGTTTCTCAGTTTTACGATTTCCGTCATATCTATCTCGCCCATGGCGGTAAGCTGGGCGGCCACGGCGAGGCTATCGCGCATGCGCTGGGCGATGGTTCCCCTCATCCCGGAGAGGGGAATGGTCTTCCTGACCCGCTTTTCCCCAGGGGCGGCTTCCGGCGCGGCTGCGGCCGGGGCCGGTGCGGCGGGGGCAGTTCCCTTCTCGGTGATGGCCTTTTCGATGTCTTCCCGGACGATTCTGCCGCCGGGGCCGCTTCCGGTGACTGTGGTGGCATCGATGGCGTGCTCCTCGGCCAGCTTGCGGGCTACCGGCGAGATGCGC
>CAZZAU010000150.1:0-3032 GCA_964652725.1 uncultured Dehalococcoidaceae bacterium
GGGAGGAGGAAACGCGCCTTTTCCGCGAGGTTAAAGATGCCCTCAGGGGGAGGGGAGTGGTGGTCGCCGGCACCGGCAGCAACAACACCGCGGAGGCGGTGGAGGCCACCAGGGAAGCGGAGAAAATCGGCGTTGACGGCTGCCTGCTGGTGGTGCCGTACTACAACAAGCCAACCCAGGAAGGACTTTACCAGCACTTCAAAACGGTGGCGGAAAGCACCAGCCTGCCCTGCATTATGTACAACGTGCCCTCCCGCACCGTGGTCAATATGACCGCCGATACCGTCATCAGGTTGAGCAAGGTGGGCAACATCATCGGCGTTAAAGAGGCCAGCGGCAACCTGGAGCAGATCGCCAGGATTATCAACGGGACCGGGGATGACTTCCGGGTCTGGAGCGGCAACGACAGCGATACTTTCCACATCATGACGCTGGGCGGCTATGGCATCATCAGCGTGGCTTCGCACCTGGTGGGCAAGCAGATAAAGAAGATGCTGGACCTCTGCCTCGAGGGCAAGGTGCAGGAGGCGACGGCCGTACATCATCACCTTCTGCCACTGGTGGATGCCCTGTTTATCATCTCCAATCCCATTCCGGTGAAGTACGCCGTCAACCGGGTGGGGTTCCCGGCGGGCAAGACGCGACTGCCCCTCACCGCGCCGGACGAGAAGACAGCGGCCATCATCAACGAGACGCTGAAGAAATACGCCATAGACCTGCCGGTATAGCGGAAGACGGCAGGCACGATGTACCTCTACATAATAGCCGGGGCAGCCCTGCTGCTCTCCCTCATCGCCAGCCGGGAGAAAACGGTGCGTGCGCTAAAGGTCTCGGTCAGGCGGTTCGTCAGGATTTTTCCGGCCTTTCTGGCTATGATTGTGCTGGTCTCCGTGGCATTGTTCCTGGTCCCTGACGCCGTCATCGCCGAATACCTGGGGGGCTCCAGCAAGTTCATCGGGATGGTCCTGGCTTCTCTCCTGGGTTCCGTCACCGTTATGCCCGGCTTCATCGCCTTTCCTCTGGCCGGAATCCTGCTCAAGGAGGGAGTGGCCTATATGGTCATTGCCGCCTTCACCACCACCCTGATGATGGTAGGACTGCTCACCGCCCCCGTCGAGAAGTCCTATTTCGGGCTAAAGGTCACCGTCATCAGAAACGCCCTGAGCTTCGCCATTGCGCTTGTGGTGGCGGTGGCTATCGGCATTTTCTTCGGGGAGATTTTCGGGTGAAGAAAGGCGCCGTAATCCGGACTGCGGCTGTCGCCGGCTACTTTGTTTTCCTGCTGGTCTCCCTGCTGGTTGAATTCAGTCCGGGCCTCGAAATAGGCCGTAACTTCGCCTCGTTTTCCGTGGATATGCTGCAGGTATTGCCTGCCGCCTTCGTCCTGGTCGGCCTGTTCGAGGTCTGGGTCAAGAAGGAGACAGTGGAGAAACACCTTGGGCAGGAGTCAGGCGCGCGAGGATACCTCTGGGCAATACTGCTTTCCGCCACCACCGTGGGCGGCCTTTATCTGGCCTTTCCCGTGGCCTATGCCCTGTACAGCAAGGGGGCCAGGCTCAGCGTCATCTTCACCTACATCGGCGCCGCCGCTATCTGCCGCATCCCGATGGCCGTCTTCGAGGCTTCGTTCCTGGGGATAAAGTTCACCGCTATCCGCTGGCTGGTGTCCCTGCCCCTGGTGATAGTGACTTCAATAGTGCTGGGCAAGTACCTGGACAGAAGGGATTACCGGATAGCGGCGGGGAAGTAACTGGGCCGGTAACGTTCAATCAGGGTTGATACCTTTTATCTCTCTGCGATAGACCCGTTACAAAGAGGTACTAAGTAATGAATATTGAGAATATATTATCAAACAAGAGAAAGCAACGGTGGCAACCACGAAACAAAATCATGCGAAAGAAATTGAAATATTTGCAGGAATGTTAAACACGTTTACTAATGGGCTTAATAGCATAGCTTCTTTTAAAATAAATGGGAAAAACGAAGCTGAGTTTGTTTGGTTGCTCTTGATTACAAAAGGTTTGCATTCTACCAGATGTGCTATAGATTTGATGATAAAAGGCTATTATAGTCAGGCAATGTCCATAATCAGGACAATTATCGAAGATTGGTTTATATGTGGAAATGCACAAGGTAACGCCGATATTTGCAAGTACCTTTTACATAATGAAGGGAAGAAGCCGAGTTATATTGAGTTGGCTACACAAATGAACGCCAAAAAGATATACGACAAAGATTATAGATTCCATAGTAAGTTTACTCACTCGTCAAACCTAAGTTTGAGGGTGCTGACTGACCCTGAAACGCATGAGATGAGAGTTTCCGGTATTTATGATGAAACTTTGTTTCTATTATGTGCTGAAGCGTTGATGAGGGCTTTTCTTCTCATGACCGAATATTTGGCATTTTTGCTGTTCTATGTTGATAAGGATAAAGCTAAATCTTGGAGTGATGAGAATATTCATACTAATACTGCTGTCCTTAAATGGCTTGAAGAACTAAGAGCAAAATACGGTGACTAATTCAACGAGAACAACCACGATTGAACTTAATCGACCCGTATTAATACCTAGCTTAGTTTATTTCCCCAGGCTTCTCTTTACCGCCGCCAGCTTCTCCATATAGTCCTGGCGTACCGGGGCGAAGAACTCGATGGTGCGCATCCCCTTGTCTGAAGCGTAGGTCCCGTGCTCCTCGTTCGAGCGGTAGATAATGACATCCCCCTCTTTGACCGGATAGCGCTTGCCGCCGGCTATCTGCTCCCCTTCTCCCCCCACCACCACCAGCACCTGCTCCTGCTCGTGCTTGTGCAACGGCACGACGGCGTTGGGCGCCATGGTGACAAAGATGGCCGTCATCCGCTCGCTGGACAGGATATGCGCCTTCACATTGGGGGCCAGCTCCACCAGGGGTATGTCCCGGTAGCGGACGACGAGTTTATCGCGTTCTTCCTGGCTGGCCAGTGGCTCTTTTTTCTCCATAGCTCGCTCTCCTTCCCTGCGGTTAATCTCTACCATACCGGCTTCTTGAAT
>CAZZAU010000150.1:3042-3403 GCA_964652725.1 uncultured Dehalococcoidaceae bacterium
GAATATGGTCTGCTCCCGGCGCATCCCCACCGAGATGACGCTGATGGGGCAACCTACCAGCTCTTCGAGGCGAGCCAGGTAGCGGCGGGCCAGAAGCGGGAGACGGTCAAAATCCCGGACATCGCCGATGGGGCTCTGCCACCCGGGCAGCTCCTCGTAGACGGGCTGGCACCGCTCCAGAAGGGAGGCGCTGGCCGGAAAGGAGTCTATCTTGCGGCCGTCCGCCTCATAGGCGGTGCAAATTTTGATAGCGGGCAGCGCGTCCAGGACGTCCAGGCGGGTGATGATGGCCCCGGTGTAACCGTTGACCCGGGTGCTGAACCGGCTCGCCACCGCATCGAACCAGCCGCAGCGGCGGGGA
>CAZZAU010000150.1:3413-4247 GCA_964652725.1 uncultured Dehalococcoidaceae bacterium
GTGCCGTACTCATGGGCGCGCTCCCGGATGAGGTCGCCGGTGGCGTCCTCAAGCTCCGTGGGCATGGGGCCGCTGCCCACCCGGCTGCAGTAGGCCTTGAATACCCCCAGCACCTTATCCAGCCTGACCGGGCCGAGGCCAGCGCCCAGGCAGGCGCCTCCGGCCAGCGGTGAAGACGAGGTGGCATAAGGATAGGTGCCGAAGTCCGGGTCCAGCAGGGTTCCCTGCGCCCCCTCCAGCAATACTTTGTCTCCCCTTTCTATAGCCTCTTCCAGCAGCAGGGTGGTGTCGCAGATGTAAGGGGCCAGCCGCTCTCCGTACTGGCAATAGGTGGCATAAATTTCCTCTTCGGGAAGGGGATTGACGCCGTAGACGCGGGTGAGAATGGCGTTCTTGTGGCTGAGTACGGTGTGCAGCCGCTCCCGGAAAAGGTCTTTTTCCAGAAGGGCGCAGGCGCGTATCCCCAGTCTGGCGGTCTTGTCGGCAAAGGCGGGGCCGATGCCCTTGCGGGTGGTGCCGATGGCCCCCTTGCCGCGCGCCTCCTCCTCGAGGCCGTCGAGGAGGGTGTGGTAGGGCATAATGAGGTGGGCGCGGTCGCTCACGAACAGGTTGCGCGTGGTGACGCCTCTCTTCTCGAGCGCGTCTATCTCGCCGAAGAGGGTGGCGGGATCGATGACCACGCCGGAGCCGATGATGCACGCGACATCGGGATAGAAGATGCCCGCCGGGATGAGGTGCATGCGGAACTCGCCGAGCTGGTTGACGACGGTATGCCCCGCGTTGTTCCCGCCGGAGAACCTCGCGACGACGTTTGTCTTCTCGGCGAGGAGATCG
>CAZZAU010000151.1:0-4238 GCA_964652725.1 uncultured Dehalococcoidaceae bacterium
GGGGGTACAGGCGGCGTCCACGGCCCTCACCCGCCAGTACAGGGTTTCCCCCTGCCCGGCCAGTATGCTCCCCTCCACTTCCGTGGTAACGTATTCGGAATCATCCAGCCCTTCTTTTTCCAAAAGTATTGCGCCTTCTCCAAAGTCCTCATCGGCAGCCACCTGGAGCGTATAGGTTACCGGCGGATTATCGGCAGTGACGTCTTCCCAGTCAAAGTTTACCGGGGACCTGACCTGCGCCTCCATCTCCGGCAGCAGAGGTGTGGGAATGGGCGGGGGTTCCGCCACCACGGTGAAGCCTATCTCCTGGGTGCTGGTCCCATCCGTGACGGTGACGGTATGGGCGCCGGGGCTGACCGGAGGCACCTCCAGCATGCCCGCAAAGAGGCCGGCGGCGTCCGCCTGCAGGGTTCCCGTCACCTGCCCGTCAAAGCTTACCACAACGGTGCCGCCGGCCTGGAAGCCGGCGCCGGTGATGACCAGGTCGTCGCCCACTTTGCCGCTGGTAGCGCTGAGACTGACGGCCGTGGGCGGCACCGTGGGCGTGGGGGTGGGAGTCGGCGTGGGCGGCCCCGGAACGATTATGGTAAACTTGGCCAGGTCCAGATTGCCTTCGTCATCCTCAGCTTCCACATCGTAGATATTCGCTTCCAGGTCAGGCACGGCGAAGACAGTCTCAAAGCTGCCGCTGGAGCCGGTACTGGCGGTGACCACGCCGGTATTGTTGAAGTAAATTGCCACGTCCGCCCGCCGGCCGAAGCCGGTACCGCTCACGGTAACTTCCGTCCCCGCCTCTGCGGAGGTGGGACTCAGTACTATCTCGGGCTCCACGGTAAAAGTCGCCTCCGTCTCCGTGGTGGAAACGGTCACCCTGATGGTATAGTCTCCTGCAACGGTCTCCGGAATATCGATGTAGGAGACGAAATCGCCGTTGCTGTCGGTGCGAACGTCGCCATCGACGATACTCACGGAACTATCATCGAATTCTATGCTGATGTCCCTGCTGGCAGCGAAATCAGAACCCGTAATTTCCACTTCGGTGCCCGCCGGGCCCGTATCCGGAGTTAAGGAGATATCACCTCCGGTGACGGTAAACGTGGCCACGCCGCGTATCCTTTTTTCCACCTCGGGCGGGTTAGTGAGACGCCAGTGCACGACGTAGAAGTAATAGGTGCCGGGACTTACGGCCTGAGTGGTCGCCCCGTCATCCAGTTCGGCGGGAATAGTGTAGTCCAGAGTAAATGCCCCGGTAGTATCCAGGGGCTGCGCGTCTTTGGCTATGGCATAAACGGTAACCGCAGTATCAATCGAGTGCATAGTGGTGGCTTCCTGGCTCGAGAAGTACACCCGTGCATGTTGGATCGTGTTTTCCGTGCTCTGGTTAAACCCCGTTCCCGTTACCGTAACATCAGTGCCTACCGCGCCTTCGTTCGGGGTAACCGTAACGGTTCTGGTCTGCGCCACCACGGGCACTGCCATAGCCAGTACGGCAGCCACCAATAAAACTACCAGAAACAGTCTAGTGAATTTCATACTACTCTCCCGATTTCCTTGAATTCTCAGCAGGGCGCTCAGCCCTGGTAAGCCGTCCGTCTCCCCAGCCAGAAAGTGAGCGCGGCGATAACCGCCGCCCCCATGGCAATCAGTATGTAGATGGCCCAGGAAGGCAGAGAAAAAGCAAAAGCCACGCCGAAGGTCCCCGGCTCCGACCAATCACCCGGGTTGCCCGCGCCGTCCACCCCCCTGACCCTCCAGTAATAGGGCACCGCCTGCTTCCTGGCCTCTAACGCCTCCTGCTCCGTAATCTGATAAGAGGACTGCTCCAGCCCTTCCTTCTCCAGAACAATCCGGGCGAACTCCGCATCCGTAGCCACCTGCAGGTGATAGGTTACCGGTGGGTTGAGGCTAGCAGCGTCTTCCCAGTCAAAATACGTCTCCGCCTCCGCCTCACTGCCATCCGCGGGCAGCAGCAGCGCCGGCGCGGCCGGCGCCAGGACCAGGAAGGATACCGGTGCCGACCACTCGCTCTCGTTGGCGGCGGCGTCCCTGGCCCTTACCCTCCAGTAATAAGGCGAGTCCTCCTCGACCGCCTCCAGCTTCTCAGGCTCGGTCGGGCGGTACTCGGACTCACCAACCTCCTTTTGCAGCACCACGGAAGCGAAGCCTTCGTCTGAGGCCACCTGCAGAACGTAGGTCACCGGGCGGCTGGGGTCATCCACGTCCTGCCAGTCAAATCTGGGGCGCACCTCCACCTCCGTACCCCCGGCGGGAGCCACCGGCAGGGGCACGGGCGGGGCCTCCGCCTCCACGACAAAGGCAACCTGCCTGACATTAACACCGTCGTCAACGGTTATGACGTGCTCTCCGTGCCGGCTCTCCGGAACGCGGAAGACGAACTGGAAAGCGCCGCTGCTGTTCGCCGTCACCGTCCCCACGACCACCCCGTCATAGCTGACTTCCACCATACCTCCGGCCTCGAAGCCGGTGCCCTTCACGGTAAGGTCGGTGCCCACACTGGCCGTCGCCGGCTCGATGCTGATTCCGGCAACAATGGTGAAAACGGCTCTGGCCCGGTTTCCTTTCTGGTCCTCCGCGGCCACCTCGTGGGCGCCCGGGGGCATCGCCGGTATGTTGAAGATAGCGGCCTCAAAACTGCCCGTATCGCTGCTCCGCGCGAAGGCCACCTCTTCAAAATTGAAAAGGACCGCCACGCCGGCTGCGAAGCCCTGTCCTCCCACCTTCAGAATATCCCCCACCACCCCGGAAGTGCGGTCCAGCACTATCCGCGGCACTATCTCGAACTGCACGGACGCCGAATGGCCTTCCGCATTCCTGGCCAGAATAACGTGGGGCCCGGCGGGCCTTTCCGGAACGCTCACCTCAACGGTAAACTGCCCTGTTGCGCCGGCCGTCACCGTCCCCAGCAGCACGCTGTTGAAATACAGATTTACCACCCTGTTGGCGTGGAACCCCTGCGCCCGCACAGTCAGAACGGTGCCCACGGGGCCCAGAACTTCGCTCAGACCTATGCCCGGCGTCAGCACGGTGAACGGAGCCAGAGCCAGCGTGGAACCCAGGCTGCTCCTGGCCCGCAAGGTGTGGCTTCCCGGCGCGGCGTCCGCCGGGACATTGAAGGAAAAACTGAATGTCCCCGTCTGCGGCACCACAATCGGGCTCAGCGCCAGCTCTTCATTGTCGAAGAATATGGAAATCTGGTCTCCCCTGTAGGAATCAAAGTTCTCCCCGGTAATGGTCACCTCCGCCCCCGCCGCGCCCGAATCGGGAATCACCGTCAGCATCGGCGCCGCCAGCGCCTCGCCCGCAGGCAGGGCCACCAGCCACGCGGAGAGTAGGACCACCGCCACCCCACGGATGATGGAGCTGTGCTTCATCATAGCCACCCCTTTCGCCGCCAAAATACCCCGCTCCCCCACCTCACTCCAACAGCTTCTTCCTGGCACCCCGCCTGGGCACATAGGTGCCGGCGAAGTTGTCCAGAATATCCCCGCTTATGAGCCAGGTGTTGTGGATCTTGACCGCGGGCAGGTCTCCCTGCCGGCACAACCGCTTTACCGTCTCAGGGTGAACTCTGAGCCGGCGGCTGGCCTCGATTACGTTATAGTAATTGTCTAAAGGTGCCATTTTATTACTTTGTTAAAGCAATTATATTTGGAGTAATCCGCCCTGTCAACCCCCGGCGGTATATTCGTCCAGGTAGGCCTGCAAGAGCACCGCCGCTGCGGCGGCGTCATCCGGAAGGCCCGCTGACCTTCGTTTCGATTGCATTATACGACGCGCCGCCACCGTAGTTAAGCGCTCATCGCGATATTCCACGGGTACTTTGGTTCGGGTACTTAACTCCCTGACGAAGGCCTGCACCTTCTCCGCCTGCGGGCCGATGCTCCCGTTCATGTTGTAAGGCAGACCGACGATGATGCGCGCCACTCCCTGCTCTGCGATGATACGTACCACCGCTTCCACGGCCGTTAGGTCATCCTTCCGCTGGATTATGGTGAACGGAGTGGCCACTATCCTCCGCGGGTCGCTGAGGGCCACCCCTATGCGCCTGTCCCCTACATCCAGCCCCAGCACCCGGCCCGTTTCCACTTCCGTCACTAAATCAGAGTCTTCACCAGGCGGAGGGCTTCATCCAGCTTTTCCTTGTGCTTGCCCCCGGCCTGGGCCAGATTCGGCTTCCCGCCCCCGCCACCCCCGGCCACCCTGGCCACTTCCCTGAC
>CAZZAU010000152.1:0-4212 GCA_964652725.1 uncultured Dehalococcoidaceae bacterium
AGATGAAGGGTGCAGCCACGTCCTCGGTGACCCAGCACTCGAAGGGCTTACCCAGGGCGGGGTATTCTATCATCCAGAGCAGGTAGGTGGGCAGGGCGCGGGCCTTGACTCCGGGGCGCTGCACCATGCAGTAGCGGACGCAGCGAAAGTCCAGCCCGAACTTGTGGCGGTAGAACCGGCCCAGCAGCTCCACGGTCAGCTTGCAGGTGCCGTACATGGTGATGGGGCGCTGCAGGGTCTCGTCGGTGATGGTGTCCCCCGTGCCCAGGCCATAGGTGGCATCAGAGCTGGCGAAGACGACGCGTTTCACCCCGAACAGCCTGGCCGCCTCCAGAACATACATTGAGCCGGCGATATTTGCCTGGAAGGCGGCCCAGGGGTTGAGCTCCGATGATATGCTCAGCATGGAGCCATGGTGGAAAATGTCTTCCACTCGGTTATCCCTGACTGCGTTAAGCACCTCGGGCCAGACTTTGAGGTCGCCCTGGACCACCTTGACCTTGTCCTTCAGGTCTTCAAGGCGCGCGGTCTGGGGCGCGATGTCAAACAGGACTACTTCTTTGTCCCTGGCCACCAGCTCGCGGGCCAACCCCACCCCGATGCCCCCGGTGCCGCCGGTAATCAGCATGGACATAGCGGTCCCTCCTTAAACGGCATCTTCGCCGGCCAGGCGCTGGATGACTCTGGCCACCACGGACCAGTCTTTGTTGCCGTAGCCCATAGCCTGTGCCGCCTCGATGAGCTGGCGGGTAAGGCTGCCGGCGAGGAGGGGGATGCGGGTGGCCTCGGCGGCGGAGAGAATGAGCCCCAGGTCCTTGGCCATAAGGTCGGTGGTGAAGCCGGCGGAGAAATCATTGTTGGCCGGGCTGCCCGGTATCACATCCGGGTAGGGGACTCTGGTCTGCAGTACCCAGCTATTGCCAGAGCTGGCGCTCATCACCTGGTAAAGCACTTTGGGGTCGGCGCCCAGCTTGACGCCGAAGAGGAAGGCCTCGAAGACGCCGATGCCGGCGATGGCCGCCCCCAGGTTATTGGCCAGCTTGATGACCTCTCCCATACCCACGTCACCCACGTGGAGGACCTTTTCTCCCATTACGTCCAGGATTTCCTTGCACTGCTCGAATACCTGTTTCTTGCCCCCCACCATGATGGAGAGGGTGCCGTCAGCGGCTTTGGGAGGGGCGCCGCTCACCGGCGCGTCCAGCATCTCGATACCCTTTTCCGCGGCGGCGGCGGCCACCTTGCGGGTGACCACGGGGTCTATGGTGCTCATATCCAGGATAATGCCGCCTCTGGCCATACCTTCCAGGACGCCGTCCGGGCCGAACATCAGTTGTTCTACGTGAGGTGAAGAGGTGACCATGGTGATGACCAACTCCGACTTTTCCGCTACCTGGCGGGGCGAACCTGCGGACTGTGCCCCGGCCGCTGTCAGCTCCTGTACCGGCTCCGGTCTCATATCGTGGACGATGAGGGAATAGCCAGCGCGGACCAGATTGAGGGCCATCGGCTTGCCCATATTGCCGAGCCCGATAAACCCGATTGATTTCATTGTTCCTCCTGTCTCACTGATGGAAAGTCTGTTTACTTCTTCCGCTTGAGCATCTCTTTTACCGCCTGAGCGATGTGGCGGGCAGAGATTTCATATTCCTCTTTCAGTTCCGGCACCGTGCCGGACTGCCCGAAGCGGTCTTTGATGCCCACCCGCCGGAGCGGCACCGGGTTATTATCAATCAGCAGCTCGGCCACCGCACCGCCCAGCCCGCCTATGATGCTGCTGTCCTCCACCGTGACGATGGCACCGGTCTCTTCCGCCGCCTGCAATACTGCCGCTTCGTCCAGGGGCTTGAGGGTGTGCATATCCAGCAGGCGTACCTTTATGCCTTCTTTTTCCAGGGCATCGGCGGCGGCCAGGGCATCGGAGAGCATGATGCCGGTGGAGATGATGGTGGCGTCAGCGCCGTCGGTCACCGTCACCGCTTTGCCCAGCTCGAAGGGGAAGTCATCTTTGTAAACGGTGGGAACGGGCGGGTTGGACAGCCTTATGGCCACCGGGCCCACGTGTTCCGCCACCGCCCGGGTCATCTTGTGCGTCTGTACCGGGTCTGAAGGTGAGACCAGCATGAGATTGGGGATGACGCGGAGGGCGGCGATTTCCTCGGTCATCTGGTGTGAGCCGCCCATGAAAGCCCAGAGCATGCCGTTGTTGCAGAGATTGATTTTCACGTTGAGTCGGTCGAAGGCCACGTTCTGGCGAATCTGGTTGTAGGCCCGGCCCACGGCGAAGATGCTGTGGCAGTGGGTAAAGGCAATTTTTCCCGCCCCGGCCATGCCGGCGGCGGTGGTAATGAGGTTGGCCTCGGCGATGCCCACGTCATAAATGCGGTCCGGGTATTCCTTCTGCGCCAGCTCCCCGGCGGCAGCATGGGGAAAGTCCCCGTAAAGCAGGACGATGTCCTCGTTCGTTTTGAGCAGCTCTGTCATCGTCTCATTGTAGGCCTGGTACATGGTCTTGCTCTCGCCGAGCGGTTCCAGCACGTAGTTGCGTTTCATCTCTTACTCTCTCACTCCCTTGCGGCTTATTTTGAGCCCGGACGCCTGCCGGTTATTTGAGCGCCTCGACGGCCTGGGCGTACATTTCGTCGGAGAGCTTGCAGAAGTGCAGGTTCTGGTGCTCGAAGGCGGGCACGCCCTTGCACTTGGTGGTATGGGCGATGATGGCGTGGGGTTTCCCTTTGACCTGGTCTGCCATTTCCAGCGCATCCAGTATGGCACGGAAATCATGGCCGTTTACCTCCACCGTGTCCCAGCCGAAGGCCTGCCACTTTTCTGCCAGCGGCAGGAGATTGATTCTCTGTTCCACGGTGGCGCCGGACTGGAACTTGTTGTGGTCGGTGATGGCCACCAGGTTGTCCACCTTGTAATGGGCCGCGGCCATTATGGCCTCCCATATCTGCCCCTCGTTGCTTTCGCCGTCGCCGATGATGCAGAAGGCGCGGAAGCGCGGCGCCGGCCTGTCCGCAGCGTCTCTCGGTGCGCCGATTCTGGCCGCCAGCGCTTCGCCCAGGGCAAAGGAGAGGCCCTGCCCCAGCGAGCCGCCTGAGTATTCCACCCCGGGCACCACCCGCTCCGTGTGCGCCTGGAGCATGGCGTGCAGCTTGCCGTATGACTGGTATTCATTCTTGGAGAAGTAGCCCGCTTCTCCAAGTGCCGCGTAGACCGTCTCGCAGCAGTGTGCCTTGGATACTATCAGGCGGTCCCGCTCCGGCCAGTCCGGGTTCTTGGGGTCATGTTTCATGTGGTGAAAGTAGAGGGCGGCGAGTATGTCCGCCTGGGAGAATGACCCCCCCACCCAGCCGGCCTCGCCGGCTCTTATCATTTCCACCGCGTCCCGGCGCATGATTTTGGCCTTTTCCTCCAGCTTCTTGAGCACCTGTTCATCATAGGCCATGGCAGATGTACCTCCTTCGCGATTGTTAACGACTCCTCCCCGGGGATATTTCCGCTCGGGGAGACTGGCTCTCCGGACTCCGTTTGCGGATGTCCTTCCTCTTTCCGGCGGCCCACCCTATATTATACGGACTGCTGCGCTGATGCAACCCCGGCGCCATTGTCCGGGAAAACAAACGGGGAAGGATGTCCTTCCCCGTTTCCGTTACTGGCTTGCTGGCTGGCCCACTGGCTAGAGTATCTCTTCAATCGCCTTGATGAGCTGTTCTTCTTTGGGCATCCAGTAGTCTTCCAGGATGACGCCGTAAGGGACCGGGGTATTGGGCGCGTTGACCCTCTTTATGGGAGCATCCAGATAATCGAAGCCCTCTTCGGCCACCACGCCGGCCACGTACGATGCGAAGCTGCCGCTCTCGCATTCTTCGGTGAAACAGACCAGCCGCCCGGTCTTGGCCACCGATTTGAGCACGGCTTCTTTATCGAAGGGGACGATGGTGCGGGGATCGATTATCTCCAGGCTGATGCCTTTCTCTTTCTGCAGGGTCTCGGCGGCGTTGAGGGCGCGCAGCACCATAAAGGCGGTGGCCAGCACGGTAACGTCGGTGCCCTCTCTCTTTACCTCGGCCTTGCCGAAGGGGATCAGGTACTCTTCATCGGGCACCTGGCTGGTGGGGCCGCCCCACATCAGCCGCTTGTGCTCGAAGAACATCACCGGGTTGTCATCCCGGATGGCGGTCTTGAGCAGGCCTTTGGCATCGTAGG
>CAZZAU010000153.1:0-4211 GCA_964652725.1 uncultured Dehalococcoidaceae bacterium
GGAGAGCGACTGTGCCCCCCTGAACGGCCTGGTGACAGATATGCTGTGGCAAGCAAAGACATTCACTGCCTGCGCGACCCCACCCGCGGCGGGCTGGCCACCACCCTGAACGAAATCGCCGGGCAGTCCGGGGTGAGCATCCGCATCAACGAAGAGGCCGTCCCGATGCGCGATGAGGTGCAGAGCGCCTGTGAGATGCTGGGTCTGGACCCGCTCTACGTGGCCAACGAAGGGAAGCTGGTAGCTATGGTGCCCCGGGAAGAGGCTGCGGCCATTTTGGAACAGATGAAGCAGAACCGGTACGGGCGTAATGCCGTCGTAATCGGCGAGGTAAAGAAGGAGAACCCGGGGCGGGTGGTGATGAAGACCCGGTTGGGAACCACCCGCATCATCGATATGCCGGTGGGCGAACCGCTGCCCCGGATATGTTAGTCATGCATGAGATGGCCATCACCCAGAGTATGCTGGAGGTGGTGCTCCAGGAGGCCGCCAGAACGGGGGCCGAAAAAGTGGTCACCGTAAACCTGGTCATCGGCGAGATGACCGGCATCGTTGACCGGTGCGTGGAGGCCAACTTCGAGCTGCTGAGCCGGGACACTCCCGCGGAAGGGGCTGTGTTGACCTTCAAGAGCATACCACAAGAGGCGCGCTGCCGCCACTGCGGACATGTTTTCCGTCCCGCCGGTACCCTCTGGGAGTGTCCCGAATGCCGGTCCGTTGAGCTTGAACTGACCGCCGGAGATGAGTTATACATAGAGAGCATCGAGGTTCAATGATGGAAGTGAAGATACTGAAGGACATACTGAGCACCAATAACCAGATTGCGGAACAGAACCGCCGCCTTTTTGCCGCCAGAAAAGTTATGGCTCTCAACCTGATGTCCTCGCCCGGAGCGGGCAAGACCACGCTTATCCTGAAGACCGTGGCCGAACTCGAGGGCAAAGCCCGCATCGGAGTCATCGAGGGAGACGTCAGTTCCAGCATCGATGCCCAAAAGCTCGCCGAAGTAGGCGTGCCCGTCATCCAGATCAACACCGGCGGCGGCTGCCATCTGGATGCCGGTATGGTCAACAGGGCACTGAACGAGCTTCCCCTGGACGACATAGATATCCTTTTCATCGAAAACGTGGGCAATCTCATCTGCCCGGGGGGCTTTGACCTGGGCGAGTACCGGAAAGTGGTTATCCTGAGCACTCCGGAGGGCGACGACAAGCCCCACAAGTACCCTCTCCTGTTCAGCCGGGCTGACGCGCTGGTGGTAAGCAAGTCCGACCTGCTGCCCCACGTCAGCTTTGACCTGGAGGAGTTCCGCCGCGTGTTCCGGGGAATGAACCAGCGGGCGGCCCTGTTCACCCTTTCCGGGAGCACCGGAGAAGGGGTCAGGGAGTGGGGAGAATGGATAACGCAGGCGCTGGACCAGGCGCGCTCAGCCGGAAATGCACTGTGAGGTGACGACAATGGCAGGCGAGCGCGTGGGTATCACCGGGGCGGCCGGTCATATCGGCAACACCCTCATCGACGGTTTTGCCGTACGCTATGACCTGACCCTCTTTGCCTACCGCAAAGAGGTTGCGGAAAAAGCCGCCCGCAACTACAGGGCGGTCAAAGTGGACTTCTCCAGGGCTGAGGAAGTGCAGGGCGCTTTTACAGGGCTGGAGGCTGTGGTTCACCTCGCCGCTGACGCCAGAACGGAAGCTACCTGGGAAAGCGTGCTGCAGAACAATATCATGGCCACCTACAACGTCTTTGAGGAGGCGAGGCGGGCAGGGGTAGGCAAACTAGTCTTCGCCAGCACCAATCACACCCAGCATGACTACGTGGGCAGAACACCTCTCACCCTGGACAGGTTCTACGTGCCCTCGATGGGGCATGTCAAACTTGATGACCCCCCGGCCCCGGACTCGTACTACGGCATCTCCAAGCTCTTCGGCGAAAATATGGGCTGGTATTACTCGCGCCGGTACGGTATCCATTTCGTCGGGCTGCGCATCGGCTCCACTTTTCCCCGAGATGACCCTTCTGTTTACGAGGACCCGGGACGCCGAGACCACGTGCGCGCCATGTTCCTCAGCAAGCGGGACTGCGTTCAGGCCTTCACCAGAGCCCTGGAGGTGAACACCGATTTTCTCCTGGCCTACGCCATAAGCAACAATGACCGCCGCGTTTTCGACCTCACCGGGACCAGACAGAAACTGGGTTTCCATCCCCAGGACAACGCCGAGAATTATTTCAAATAAAAGAGAGCGGTGCCCAAGGCGGGGGCTTGACAACTTTCGCCGCCTACGCTTATAATTATAGTGAAGCCTACGGAACCCCGAATCTTGCGAGGAGGTGGTGTTATGAGGCTTCATGAAATCTATGGAGTCTGGCAGGTGGACAGGGGATGCCCTGCCTGACGGCAGGGCAAGAGGACCTCAGGTCCAGCTCGATGTAGATGAGAGGTCAGTCTCGGAAGATGAGACACCCCATCCGGCGGTGATAACCGGAAGTGAGCGGGGGGCCTGAGAGCAAACAAAGGAATAGTGAGGAGGGGCGCCTTTCGGCGCCCCTCCTTTTTTGCCTCCCGGCTTGACATCACCCCATCCGCCGCCTATTATACTCGGTAACCGCTATGAACAGCCCAGTCAAGGTGATTCCGGCTATCCTCACTGACGACCCGGTCGCCCTCAAGGATATGCTGCGGCAGACGCAGAAGTTCAACTCTTACGTGCAGATAGACGTTATGGACGGCCAGTTCGTGCCTTCACGCAGCATCACCTGGGAGCACATCACCGGTCTGCCCATCACCCTGCGCTGGGAGGCACATCTTATGGTGATGCAACCCGAAACGCACTTCGGCGGGTACAAACGCGCCGGCGCGGAAAAGGTAATTTTTCACTATGAGGCCGCCTCCAGCCCCCAGGAAATAATCGCGCAGGCCAGAGAGCTGGGCCTGAAGGTGGGACTGGCAGTGAACCCGGAGACTCTGGTGGAGGCCGTTGCTTCGTCACTGGCCGCGGTCGACAGCATCCTGTTGCTTACTGTCCATCCCGGGTATTACGGAAGCCCTTTCCTTCCCGAAGTTATGGACAAGGTGGCGCAAATCAGAGCTCTTCGCCCCGGCCTGCAGATAGACGTTGATGGCGGCATCAAGGAAAGCAACATCGCCCAGGTGGCCCGCCAGGGTGTGGACGGCATTTGCGTGGGCAGCGCTATCTTCCGCCAGCCGGACCCGGCGGCGAGCTACCGCCGCCTGCTGGAGCTGGCACAGGGAAGCTAACCGTCTTCCTTTTCTTTGACGGCATGCCCGCCGAATTGACGGCGCAGCGCCGCCAGCAGACGGGCACCGAAGGGCTGCTCCTGGCGGGAACGGAACCTTGCCAGAAGCGCCTGCGCGATGGCCGGCATTGGCACGGCCATCTCCACGGCCTCCTGCACCGTCCACCGTCCCTCCCCACTGTCTTCAACGTAGGCCTGGAGCTTCTCCAGATGAGGGTCTTCCCGCAGCGCCTGCGCCGTCAGGTCCAGCAGCCAGGAGCGCACCACGCTGCCGGAACGCCACATTTCCGCAATCTGGGCCAGGTCCAGAGCGAACTCTTCTTTGGCCTGCATCAGCTCAAAGCCTTCGGCGTAGGCCTCCATCAAACCGTACTCGATGCCGTTATGCACCATCTTGACGAAGTGTCCGGCGCCGGACGGCCCCACGTATCCGTAGCCTCTCCCCGGCCCCGGCGCCAGAGTCAGAAACACGGGTTCGAGACGGAGATAAGTATCCCGGTCGCCGCCCACCATCAGGCAGTACCCTTCTTTCAGGCCCCAGATGCCGCCGCTGGTGCCCGCATCCAGAAAAGCGATACCTTTGCCGGCAAGGCTGGCGGCGCGGCGCATGCTGTCCCGGTAGTAGGCATTTCCGCCGTCAATGATGGTATCGCCGGCAGAAAGCAAGTCGCCCAGCGCCCTGACCGTGCTCTCCGTTATCTCCCCCGCCGGCACCATCCCCCACACCGTCCTGGGACTGCGCAACACGGCCACCAGTTCTTCCAGCGATGAAGCCCCCACCGCCCCTTCATCTACCAGGCGCTTCACAGCTCCACGGTCCGGGTCATAGGCCACCACACGGTGTCCCCCTGCCAGCAGACGCCCTGCCATATTGCCACCCATTCTGCCCAGCCCGACCATGCCCAGTTCCAAAATGCTTCCTCCTCCAGTTTATTGGAGCCCCGCGGCCAGTT
>CAZZAU010000154.1:0-4183 GCA_964652725.1 uncultured Dehalococcoidaceae bacterium
GCATAAGGAGGACACGGGCCAGGCGCTGCTCCACCCGCTCCCCGGCCAGGTCTTTAAGCCGCCCCTGGGCTTCGCGCAACCGGCCACCCAGCACGCCGATAATGCTGAGCGCCACCCGGGGCCGGGTGGCCAGAAAGGAGAGAAAGTCCTCCCGCCTGATGGCAAGGACGCCGGTCCGGGCAGCGGCCTGCGCTGAAGCCGGGTAGAACCTGCCTTCGAAAACGGCCACCTCGCCGAACATCTCGCCGGGGCCGAAGAAGGCGATGACGAAATCCTTGCCGGATGAACTCTGCTTTATCACCTTCACCCTGCCCTCCGCCACAATGTAGAAGTGGCTCGGCTCATCTCCCTCCATGAAGATAAACTCGCCGGGACCGTAGCTCCGCTCCACGGCCAACCGGGCCAGTTCATCCAGCTCCAGACGGCCAAGACTGGAGAAGATGAGTGCTTTATGTAAAATATCTGCCCGCCCGCCTGGCATAGTGCACGGACGCTCCAGCCCCGCATCCGGGTCAGGACAGAGCGCTCTTACCCCCGATTTCCTGATTGGTGTGCCATCTGCGCACCGCTTCCACGATTTCTCCGATGTCATCACAGACCCGCAGCAGGTGCAGGTCCACGGCCGAGATATAGCCGCACGCCAGCGTCCGGTTTCTGAGCCAGTCCAGCAGACCTGTCCAGTAGTCGCTGCCGAACATCAGCACCGGAAAAGGCCTTATCTTGTGTGTCTGTATTAGCGTGAGCACTTCGGTGAGTTCGTCCATGGTCCCCAGTCCGCCCGGCATAATGACGAAAGCGGTGGCGTACTTGACCAGCAGCACCTTGCGGACAAAGAAGTGCCGCAGCGAGAGGGATATGTTGGCGTAGGCATTGGGAAATTGCTCCTCGGGCAGCTCTATGTTGACCCCCACCGATTTCACCCCCGCCTCCCGCGCTCCCTTGTTGGCCGCCTCCATCACCCCGGAGCCGCCGCCGGTGATGATGGAGAACCCGGCCTCTCCCAGGCGCCGGGCTATTTCCTCCGTGGTCCGGTAAAGCTCTTCGTCCGGCCGTGTCCGCGCCGAGCCGTAGATGGAGACGGCCGGCTCCACCCCGGCGAGCCGGTCAAATCCCTCCACCAGCTCCCCCATTATCCTGAACAGTCTCCAGGACTCTTCCTTGGCCAGCTCGTTGATTTCGTAGTCTGGCATCTTATTCCTCCACTACCGTATGCGGTCCCTTTCCGCGCAAAGAGCGGCCGCCAGAAACCGCATTATCCTGCGTCTGATGAGGGGAAACCATAGCCAGAAAAGGGTGTGCGTGCCGGGAAACCAGCCCAGCTCAGGCCTGCCGGCTGCTTCCCACAGGTCCAGCGTGGCTTCGCGGGGGATGTACTCATCCCACAGGGCGTTGAGCATCAGCACCGGCCGCTGTCTCAGATTGTAGCCGAAGGTTACCGGGTCGATAAGATAGCTCCGGCTGGGCGCTTCCACATTCTCGAAGCCCTTCTCCTCCACCTCGGTCAGGTATTGCCGGAACAGGCGTTGCTTCCGCTCGTACTCGGCCCCGGGACTGCGGTAGATAGACCGCATATAACGCTTTTTGCTCAGCTGCCCGATCTTCTCCGAGTTCCCGCCGGTGACGATGAAGACACCGGTGCCTATACGGCTGTCCACCCCCATGGCGATGGCCGAGATGAAGCCGCCGAAGCTAATACCCACCAGGGCCACCCGGCCCGCATCTATCTCCGGGCGCTTCTCCGCCCAGTCGATAACCTGGCGAACGTCGGTCACTGATATCATGTAGCTGTCAAACCATTCGTCAGCGGTGAGCGCCGGATAGCGCCCTTTCAGTTCTGCGGGCATCCTCCGGGAATGGAATACCGAGTAGAGCACAAAGCAGGCCAGGCCCCGTTTCGCCAGTCCCTGCGCCAGGAGTCGGCAGGGAATAAGCAGTTGGTCCCCGATGCCGTGAAACAGAATGACCAGCGGCGCACTTTTTACACCGGCGGGTTGGTAGTAATCACCTTGAATGGTGTTGTTTTCCTCATACCGGGTGGGGCGGGCGGAAACAAGGTCCACCATATACCGCGCCCAGTCCCGGTGCGGCTGTTCCAGCCGTATCCTGGCCGGGGGCCCGCTATTGATATAGTGATAAGGGTCCATAGTTTGCAAGGCAGATGGGTTCCATCCGGCAGTCAGGGCACACGGGAGCGCCGGTGACGCCCCGGACTCTTCCCGCCTCCTATGAACATTCTAATTTAACCGTCCGCGGCAATTCAACCGCAAGCTGCGGCCTGTACACTCGCCGGGAGATACCAGGAGGCTAACCCGCCTGCCCGTTGATTACGCCTTCCCGCGCCAGCGCTTCTATTTCCTGTTCCGAATAGTGCAGCAGGTCTCTCAGCACCTCTCCGGTATGCTGTCCCAGCAGGGGCGCCGGAGCGTGAACGGCCCCCGGCGTCTCGGAAAGGCGCAGCGGGGATGCCGCTATTTTTATGCGGCCCATCTCCGGCTGGTCGACCTCCGCCAGCATCCCGCGGTGCCTGATGCAGGGGTCGGCGCAGACCTGGCCTATGTTGTTTATCGGCGAATGGGCGATGCCTTCCTTTTCAAAGACCCGGCTCCATTGTCTGGTCGTCTTTTTTGCGGTCTCGTTTTCGATAGTTCCCGCCAGCTCCTTCCGATTGCGCGCCCGCAAGGCGTTGGTCCGGAACCGGGAGTCCTGGCAAAGGTCTTCCCGCCCCAGGGCGCGGCAGAAATTGGCCCAGAGGCGGTCATTGCCCACGGCGACGGCTATCCAGCCATCCCGGGTTCTGAACGATTGGAAAGGGGCCACACTGGGATGGGCGGAGCCCAGGGGCCGGGGAATGCGGTGCCGCACCGTATACTGTACCACCGCGTTCTCCAATACGGAAAACAGCCCGTCCACCATGGAGCCGTCATAGCGCTGTCCCCGCCCCGTCTTCTGGCGGTGCAGCAGGGCAGCCAGGATGCCGATGGCGGCGTGATGCCCGGCGAAAATATCGCCGACCGACGAGCCGACCCGGCAGGGAGCGCCGCCTTCCGGGCCGGTAATGCTCATCAGCCCGCTGAAGGCCTGCGCCACCAAGTCATAGGCGGGCCGGGCGGCGTATTCCGGTGGGGTATCATGGCCAAAGCCTGATATGGAAGCGTAGATTATGGAGGGGTTAAGCTGCCGGATGGTGTCCCAGCCGAAGCCCAGCTTCTGCATGGTCAGCGGGCTGTAGTTCTCCACGAGCACATCTGAAATCTTTATCAGCCGGCGCAGCGCCTCTTTACCCTTTTCCCGCTTCAGGTCCAGCACCAGGCTCTTCTTGTTCCGGTTGAGACTGGCGAAATAAGCGCTGCGGTTTTTCCCTGGTTCCCCGGCAAAAGGTCCGAACTCGCGGGCATCATCTCCCCGGGGAGGTTCGATGTGGATGACCTCCGCTCCCAGGTCAGCCAGTATCATGGTGGCGGTGGGCCCGGCCAGCACGTGGCTCAGGTCAACCACCCGTACGCCCTGCAAAGCGCCCTGCATACATTCTCTCCTTTCCCGTGACCCGCAAATCAGCGCGGCGTCCGGCCTCCAGTATAGCACACGCACCCGGCCACTTGCATTTACTTGACAAGTCCTGCCCGTTACTGTAGTATGGGAAACAAAAAGGCCCCGTGGGGAGGCAGATGATCATCCGTCCCCGCGCTGTGCAAGCCGGGGGTTTTTGTGTGTTGCTGGCGGTTCGAAAATGAAAAAAGGGGGTGATCGCGTTCGAGAAGAAAGTCCCACGGTAAAGCGTTATAAATCTTACAGGAGGAATGCATGAAGAAAGGAATCTCAATAGTCGCAGCCATAGTGCTGGTGCTGATGGTGATCGCCTCCGCTTGTGCGGCCCCGGCCCCATCGCCGTCGCCGTCCCCTTCACCGTCCCCCAGCCCCTCACCTTCACCAAGCCCTTCACCATCACCATCGCCCTCACCCAGCCCCTCACCTTCACCGAGCCCTTCACCATCCCAGCCCGCCGAAGTCATCAGGTGGATTATCCAGGATGACAACCCGAGCACCAATGCCACCTACCTCTCCGCCAAGAGAGTGAGCGACGCCATTACCCTGGCTTCCGGCGGCCGCCTGCAGGTTCAGGCCAACGAGGGCGGCGCCAACGACCCGGCGGACACCGAGATCGAAGGCGTGCAGAGGGGCATTC
>CAZZAU010000155.1:0-4179 GCA_964652725.1 uncultured Dehalococcoidaceae bacterium
CAGAACATCCGCGCCACGGCGCGATGCTCGCGGGCCCGCCAGGGCAGCAGACGCCAAGTATCCGGGTCGGGCAGGGCCACCATATCGCTCTCGTCGATGCGGGCGAAGCCTTCGATGGATGAGCCGTCAAAGCCCATCCCTTCCTCCAGTGCTCCCTCCAGCTCTTCCACGGTGATGGCAAAGTTCTTCAGAAATCCAAGGATGTCGGTGAACCAGAGGCGGATGAACTTGACATCGTGCTCTTTGGCCATCTTCAGGACGTACTGCTTGCCTTCTTCTCTGCTCATTTTGGGCATTTTGACCTCCACATTTAATTTAGTCGGATTCTAGATTGCGTTTTCGCCGGACTCTCCGGTGCGCACCCGTACCGCGTTTTCCACTGGAATGACGAAGATTTTCCCGTCCCCCATCTCGCCGGTGCGGGCTGCGGCGCTGATGGCGTTGAGCATTCTGGGCACATCATCATCGAGCACCACCACCTCGACTTTGATTTTGGGCAGGAAGTCCACCCGGTATTCTCCCACCCGCCACTGCAGCGGGACCCCCTTCTGCCGGCCGCGTCCGCTCACCTCGCTGATGGTCATACCGAAGTACCCGTAGGTTTCCAGGGCTCTCCTCACCGGTTCCAGTTTTTCTTCCCTGATGATGGCCTCAAGCTTTCTCATCGCAGCACCCCTCCGTACGCTTTTTCGCCGTGCTGGGAGATGTCCAGACCTACGGTTTCTTCGGCGCTGCTCACCCTCAGGCCGATGGTAACCTGGATGAGCTTGCCCAGCACCCAGGAGGCGGCGAAGGCGTATGCTGCGACGGCCAGGACTCCGATGAGCTGTTTGCCCAATTGTAGCACATTGCCCAGCAGCAGGCCATCGGCGCCGGCCGGGTTTACCGCGGCGCTGGCGAAGATGCCCGTGGCCAGCGCGCCCCAGGTGCCGCCCATGCCGTGCACTGCCCACACGTCCAGGGATTCGTCTATGCGCAGCTTCATGCGCAGCACGATGCAGTAGTAACATACCAGCGCTGCTCCTGCACCGATGGGGATGCCCATCAGCGGTGAGACGAAGCCGGCGGCGGGAGTGATGGCCACCAGGCCGGCCACGGCGCCGGTGGCGGTGCCCAGGAGGGTGGGGCGGCGGTAAAGCCAGCTTAGCGCCATCCAGGTGAAGGCCGCCGCTGCCGCCGAGGTGTTGGTGGCCACGAAGGCGCTGGCGGCCAGGCCGTCCGAGGTGAGGGCACTCCCCGCATTGAAGCCGAACCAGCCGAACCAGAGCAGACCGGCGCCCAGCATCACCATCGGGATATTGTTGGGCTCCATAGGCTCGCCATCGCGGAAGCCGCGCCGGGGACCGAGCACCAGGGCCAGCGCCAGCGCCGAAATGCCTGCGGCGATGTGCACCACCGTGCCCCCGGCGAAATCCAGGGCGCCCAGCCGGGCCAGCCAGCCCCCGTTACCCCAGACCCAGTGCGCCACTGGTGCGTAGACCACCGTCAGCCAGAGGGCGGAGAACAGCAGCAGCGCGCCGAACCTGATGCGCTCCACCACCGCCCCGGTGATGAGGGCGATGGTGATGATGGCGAACATGGCCTGGAAGACCATGAAGGCCAGGTGGGGCACCGTGCTGGCGTAGATTGAAGATGGCTCCTGGCCTACCCCCCTCAGCCCCAGGAAGTCCAGCCGGCCGATGACGCCGCCGATGTCCGAACCGAAGGCGAGGCTATAACCGTAAAGGACCCAGAGCAGCCCCACCAGCCCCAGCGCGGCGAAACTCATCATCAGGGTGGATAGAAGGTTCTTGCGCCGCACCATGCCGCCGTAGAACAGAGCCACGCCCGGTGTCATAAGCATGACCAGCGCGGAGGAGATCAGTATCCAGGCGGTATCACCGGCGTTCACTGACATCGTAGGTTGCCTCCTGCTTTCCGTTATCCCGCTGTTTCTTTGTTGCGAGTTCCGTCCGCGCCGTTCCCGGGTTTCCTCCGGTCAATCTGGGCGACAGGGCGGCCCAGATTGACCGGAGCATATAGATGTTCTTTCCGGCGATGAACTGAAAACTGTCACGTTCCATAGCTTACCTTATTAAGGATAGAGGGAAAATGTTTCCGGCGGATTACAGGCAGGTTAAATCTGTGTTACGGGGGAGTAGAGTGGCTGTTAAGGAGTTTCGCAGCGGAAACGGTAGCCGACGTTGCGCACCGTTTCGATGAAGCTGTGGCCCAGGTCCTCGATTTTGCTCCTGAGGCGCCGGATATGAACGTCCACTGTACGGTCGCCGCCGAAATAGTCGTAGCCCCACACCTGGTTGAGCAGGCTGTCGCGGGTGTATACCCGTCCGGGGTGTCCGGCCAGAAAGCGGAGCAGTTCGTACTCTTTGAAGGTAAGCTCGATGAGCTGTCCGTTAAGGGTTACCTCGCAGGTAGCCAGGTTGATGAGCAGGTCGCCGCACCTGAGCACCTCGTCCTGCGGCTCTTCTAAAGTGCGGCCCAGCAGCCGCTTTGCCCGCAGGAGCAGCTCGTCGGCATTTCCGGGCAGGATGATGAAGTCATCCACCGCCTGCAAGTCCAGCCGGGAACTGGCCAGCGCCTCTTCTGCGACGAGGGCGATGACCGGCGGTTTCCCCTCTCTCCGCTCCGGTAGCCGGCCGGGTAAGGTCCCGTTCAGCTGCAGGAGCACCAGGTCCGGCGTCCGCGCTGAGATTTGTCCGGCAATGTCATCCCGGGGCGGGACCAGGGTGCAGTTCAGCCCCTTCTGCTGCAACTCGGCGCGGAGCCGGTCAATGCTCTGGCCCGGCTTGGCGATGAGAAGAAGGTGAAGCACGACTCTGTTTCCCTTTTCAATGGGCGTAGACCCTCCCGTACGGTCTCAGGTAAAGAGGGAAGAGCTTGACGAACTCCCCGCCCAGTATTTGCTCACCATTATAGCCGAAGCGGGCGGCGAATTCATCCACCAGCTGTCCGAGCACCTGGCGGTCGGCTTCGTTGAGTGGTTCGATACCCACTTCTCTGCCCACCTGATACTTTTCCACGTTGCCTCTGAGGTAGATGACCCCGCCGTGCATCCCGGTACCGATGAACCTGGCCTGGTGCTTTCCGTCTCCCTTGAGTCCCAGCAGCACCAGGACGCCTCCGGCCATGTACTCGCCCAGAAAGTCCTGTGCCGTGCCGCCGATGACTATCACCGGCCGCTTGTCCTGGTACTCCTTCATATGGATGCCGGCCCGGTAGCCCACGCTGTCCCGCACGAAAATCATGCCGCCCCGGGCGGAAAGCCCGATTATGTCCCCGGCGTGGCCGTGCACCGTTATTTCACCGCTGTTCATGGTGTTGCCGCAGCCGTCCTGGGCATTGCCGTGAACGGTGATTTTGGGTCCGTCCATGAAGGCGCCCAGGTCATTGCCGGGCGTACCGTAGATGTCTATCTCCACCGGGTGGTTCAGACTGGTGCCGATATACCGCTGCCCGCAGACATTGCGCAGCTCGATTTTCTGCGCTCCGTTCTGCACCAGTTCCCTGAGCCTGGCATTGAGGTCGCGGTAGTAGATGCCCGTGGCATCGATTTTTATCGTCTTTTCGATTTCCCTTACGCTGCTCATATGTTAGCTCCCCGCCATCCTGACTCCCAGGATATCCAGTTCCGTTTCAGAAAGTCCCACGCCGCGCAGGTGCAGGCGGTTGCCGCGCAGGCTTTCCAGGGCGTTGATGCCCATGCCGCCCAGCATGTCTTTAAGCTCCAGGCTCCAGCCGCGCAGCAGGTTGGCCAGCCTGCGGGCGCCGATGTCCGGGTTCACCCGCCTGGTCAGGGACAGGTCAGTGGTGCAGATGCCCCAGGCACATTTTCCGGTGTGGCACTGCTGGCAGAGCCGGCAGCCCAGGGCGATGAGCGCCGCCGTGCCGATGTAGACCGCGTCCGCGCCCAGGGCGATGGCCTTGGCAATGTCGCCGCTGTTGCGGATGCCCCCGGAGACAACGAGCGAGGCCCGGTTCCTGATGCCTTCCTGGCGCAGCCGGCTGTCCACCGCGGCCAGGGCCAGCTCGATGGGGATGCCCACGTTATCGCGGATTATCTTGGGAGCGGCGCCGGTGGCCCCTCTCAGCCCGTCCAGCACGATGATGTCCGCGCCGGCTCGCACCATGCCGCTGGCGATGGCCGCTGCGTTATGCACCGCTGCTATCTTTACCGATATC
>CAZZAU010000156.1:0-4158 GCA_964652725.1 uncultured Dehalococcoidaceae bacterium
CTTAAAAACGCCTGAAAATAGCTTTATTTTTTTGGCTTACTGTAGAACTTGAGTCACACATCTCAAGCAATTGTTGGATATTGAACAAAACATGATTCTGCGCAGTAACCTGAAGAAAATACTTAAAATTGGTTGTAAGGCTATGGACAATATAGATAGCCAAACAAGGTGCTTTACTTTAGTGCATTACCTTATCAAGAGAACAGCAGAAGGTGTTTACGAAACGCCATACATCTCTGGCCTCGTTCTGACCTCTTGAATGAAGTCCGCCACAATTCGTTCGTAATCGGCGTATTCTGGGTCCCAGCCCCACTCCTCACGGGCCCGGCTATCATCCACCACCTTATACTTCAGACTGCGGAGGATTTCCATGGTCAGCGGGTCGGGCTTGTAGGTGATTTTGGCGTCGGGGACGTGTTTCCTGACCGCGTTTTCAATGTCCTTTGCCTTGGGCAGCTGGGGGCCGTTTACCATGTTGTAACACACCGTCTTGATGTTCTCTTTGGGGGCATAAAAGAGCTTCTCCACACCGCGCACCACGTCCTTGAAGTACATGATGTGCACGGCGGCATCTTCGGTCACCCAGCATTCGAAAGGTCTTCCCAGGGCGGCATTTTCAATCATCCAGGGAATATACTGCGGCAGTGCCATGGTTCTGACGCCGGGGCCGACCACGTCAGCGCAGAACCGTATGCAGCGAAAGTCAAAATCGAATTTTCGGCGGTAGAAGCGCCCCAGCAACTCGCCGAACAGCTTCCCGATGCCGTACATGCTTATGGGGCGCTGAATGGTCTCATCGGTGAGGACTTCTTCCACCCCCAGGCCATAGGTGGCGCCGGTGCTGGCAAAGACCATACGCTGGACGCCGAGCAGTCTGGACGCTTCAAGTATATATTGCATTCCGGCCACATTGGTCTGAAATGATGCCCAAGGGTTCGCCTCCGAGGGCAGACTCAGCATTGCCCCCAGATGGAATATGCCGTCTATCTTGTTGTCTTTGACCGCATTCATCACTTCAGGCCATACCTTGAGGTCGCCCTGTATGATTTTTACCTTGTTTTTAATATCCGGCACCCGCTCGCTTCGGGGAGCAATGTCGAACAGGACCACATTCTCGCCCCTGGCCAGCAGCCTGCGTGCCAGGCCGGCGCCGATAAATCCGGTACCTCCGGTAATCAGTATATTCATTGTATACCTCCTTAACGAACGAACAAAGTTGAGGGCTTCATTATCTAATCATCAAGGCCGGGAGCCAGAGTACTAGGTCAGGAAAGACTGCGAGCAAACCCAGTGCCAGAATGACCAGCAGCACAAAAGGAATCACTCCTCGAATGACGTCGCCGGTGGTTACGCCCAGTTCCGGTGCCGCCGACCCTCTAACGATGAATATCGCCCAGGCGAAGGGAGGCGTCAGGAAGGACATCTGCAGGTTGACGCAGATCATGATGGCAAACCACAGCGGGTCGAATCCCAGCGCGGCAGCCACCGGTGTGACGATGGGCACCATGATAAAGACGATTCCCAGCCAGTCGATGAAAAATCCGAGGAGAAAGGCGATGAACATGATGATAACGAAGGCGCCCCACTTGCCTCCCGGCGATGCCAGGATGAAGTTCTCCACCACAACGCCGCAGCCGGCGCGGATGAAGACCGCAGTGAAGGCAAATGCCATGATGGCGATGAGGAAAATCATGCCTGAAAGCCTTACCGTGAGCAGCCCCGCGTCCTTGAGTACCGGCCAGCTAAGCCGGCGATAGGCAAGGGCCAAAAGTGTTGCCACAAAAGCCCCCACGCCCGCAGCTTCGGTGGGGGCGGCTATGCCGAAGAAAATGCTCCCCAGCACGGAGAGAATGAGGATAACTGGTGGCACCAGAGTGCTGAGCAGCAACACCGTCTTGCGCAGAAGGGGAACCTTTCTGTCTTCGATGGGCACGCCGGGTGCGATATGGGGTTGCAGGACGCTGCGCAGGCCAATGTACGCGCAGTAAAGGCCGGAAAGGAGGAATCCAGGGATGAAGGCGCCAAAAAACAGCTTGCCGACGGAGATCATGGCCATGGGGCCGTAGACCACCAGCATGATGCTGGGAGGGATCAATATGCCCAGTGTGCCGCCGGCACAGATGGAGCCGGTAGCCAGCGCTTTATCGTAGCCGCGTCTCAGCATGGAAGGCAGCGCCACTACGGAAAGCATGGTCACCGAGGCGGCGATGATGCCCACGCAGGCAGCCAGAATGGTTCCAATGAGTACGGTGACGATGGCAAGCCCACCCCGCAGCCCGCCCATCCATAGATAAAGCACTTCATAAAGTTTCTACGTTATCCCGGAGCGTTCCAGCATATTCCCCATGAACACGAAGAGAGGGACTGCCAGGAGGATATAGTTGGTCTCAATTTTAAAGGCACGCTGCTCCAGCAGCGTGCCTACATTGGGCCCCATGACGAGGAAGCCGATGACCATGGCCAGAGCACCCACAATGATGGCCAAGGGGAAACCAGTGAGCACGCCCACGAACACCCCGCCGAGCATGATTATGGTCAGAAGTTCCGGATTCAAGTCAACCATGGTTCAGCTCCTTTCCGGCGAGGGTATACAGGTCACGGATGAAGTGGGCGATGGCCTGAAGAGCGAGCAAGCAGAACCCCAGCAATACCGCTGTTCTGAACGGAGCCAGGGGTGGGTACCAGTAGGTCATGTCTGAAGTCTCACCGATGGCCCAGGCCCGCCAGGTCATGGCGAAAGTTGCGTGGATAATGAAACCCAGCAAGGGGAAGAAGAGGAAAAAAGTTCCCAGGACGTCAATGGTCGCTCTCACCCTGGGTGGGAGGCGCATATAGATTATATCTACCCTTACGTGTCCGCGATAGCGGTGTGTGTAAGCGTAGGCAAGTGCGTAGAGACTGCCGCCGAGCATCATGGCAGTTTCAAACGCCCACATGGTGGGCGCGCTGAACACATATCTCATGGTCACATCATAGACGATGATGAGGATGAGCGCGTAGCAGAACCACTTGGCCAGGCTACCGGCATATCCGCTCAGGGCATCGATTGCACGCACGAACGTTCTCATTGAAGGCAGTAACCTCCCTCAGCGTGTAAAAGGAGTCCCCTGCGGCGGAGCACTCCGCCGCAGGGGACCGTTAAGCTATAGACGCGGCCACGCCTCTCTTACGTCTTGACGGTACTGCCGTACAGCGTTATAGACTGTGGCGAAGAAGGCATCCTGTGCGCTCTTCTCTTCGTAGAAGAGGTCAGCCTGTCTCACCATCTCATCTACCAGGTCCTGAGGTGGAGGTTCGACAATGTTGCCGTAGTCTTTGAACTTCTTGACGGCGTCAAGGTCGAGCTCCATGACCTGAGGATACCAGGCCACTGCTTGTGAGAAAAATATCTCGTCCACCAGCTTCTTGAGATTATCGGGAAGCGCATTCCATTTGTCCTCGTTGACGATGTAGTGGACTGTCTCTGCCGGCTGGCGCACCGGCGAGAGATAGACGTAGTCTGCTACTTCTTGCAGGGCCAGGTCCCAGTTGCCAGCCGGTCCGGTGAGCTGGGCGGCATCGATGACCCCTCTCTGCAGCGCCTCGTACACCTCGCCGCCGGGCAGCATGGTCACTGCCGCACCCATTCGCGAGAATATGGTACCATCATCGCCAGCGGTGCGTATCTTGAGGCCCTTAATGTCGTCCACGCTGTTCAAAGGCTTGGTAGTGTGGAGGAATACCTCCGGTGTACGGAACTGACCAACGAAAATTTTCACATTGTAGTCCTGAATCATCTCCTCCGCCAGTTCCTTACCCCCGCCGGAGACCCACCAGGCCATCTGCTCCATCGGGCTGAGGCCAGCGACGGTGAAGGTGAAGTGGGAGGCAGCGGGCCATATGCCGGTCCAGTACGCCGTTGCCGTGCGGGCGTAATCAATAGTCCCTGCATTCACCGCGTCCAGTTCCTCCGTGGTCGGTGCAATGGCGCCAGCAGGGTTTGGCCGGCACACCAGTTGCCCTCCACTGGCCTCGGTGATAAGATTCGCGGTATAGGCGAAATGTTCGTAGGCACGTTGTCCGGCCTCATCATGGGCCTGGCCTACCCAAGTGATGACTTGCGCCGGTTGGGACGGGCTGGGGCTTGGCGATGGCGACGGTGAAGGGGCGGGCGATGGC
>CAZZAU010000157.1:0-2894 GCA_964652725.1 uncultured Dehalococcoidaceae bacterium
GGGCGCTGGGTTTCCACATGGTGGGCGGGGGCGCCAGCTATTTTCTAGCGCCTCTCCTCGCCGCCGGCATCGCCGCCATCGTGGGCTGGCGGGGGCCCTTCCTCGTTCTGGCCATCCCCAGCATCGGGCTGGGCATCCTGCTGCACCTCATCGTGAGACGCCGCATTCCGGACCGCAAACCGGAAACAGACAGCGCCGCCAGGCTCTCCGCCGCACCCCTTGCCCCCGGCAGGACCCGCCGCCTGGTCTCATTGATGCTGCTGAGCACGCTGACCCAGGCCATCCTGATGTCCATAGTCTCCTTCGTGCCGCTGTACCTGGTGGACGACCTGGGCGTGGGAAAAGAGACGGCAGCGGCCTCCATGTCCCTGGTCTACTTCATGGGCCTCTGGGCGGGGCCGGTTGGGGGCTACCTGTCAGACCGTTTTGGCCGGACCGCCATCATCCTGACCATGTGCACCCTGGGCAGCGCCTCCGTGTACCTGTTGCACATGATGCCGTACGGGCCGGGTATTGCCGGGCTGCTGGTGCTCATCGGCATATCCCTGTACTTCAACACTACCGCCGCCCAGGCGTTTATCGTTGACCAGGTCTCGGAGCGCCGCCGCTCCACGGTGCTGGGCATCTATTTCTTCGGCAATATGGAGGGGGCTGGTGTGCTGACCCCCCTGCTGGGCTACCTCATCGACCGCTTCGGTTTCGGCTTCAGCTTCACCGGTGCCGGCATACTCATCATCTCGGTGGCGCTGGTGACCTCCCTGGTACTGCTGGCCAGCCGCCGGTAATCGGCGGAATAATGTTCACCGGCAAAGCATCCCGGGACACCCAGCTAGAGCCGTACCCGCCTGTC
The DNA here is from genome assembly GCA_964652725.1 of uncultured Dehalococcoidaceae bacterium. GTDB lineage: Bacteria > Chloroflexota > Dehalococcoidia > Dehalococcoidales > RBG-16-60-22 > CAZZAU01. The sequence goes on from CAZZAU010000157.1 coordinate 851, forward strand.
CTGGTTCACTTTTCCCAGGGCCCCGGCAATAGCGCCGCGCAGAAAGCCTTCGTCGCTGCTCAGGGCAATGAACTGAAAACCCTGGGCCATACGCTCGTTAACCGCCTCCGCGCTGCCCACCTGTATCCCGCCGCGGACGCCGTACTTCTTGCCCGCCTCCATGGTCTTGGCCACGGCCGTGACGTGGGCGGGGTCCGTCTGGTCCAGCCCCGGCTTCAGCCCCATCGAGATCGCCAGGTCAGATGGGCCGATGAAGAAACCGTCCACTCCTTCCACGGAGAGTATTTCCTCCACGTGGTTCACCGCGTCAATATGCTCTATCTGCACGATAAGCGCTATCTCTTCATTGGCGTGCTCGAAGTAGTCCACCCCGCCGTACAGTCGCACCCTCGGCCCGCCGTAGCTCCTCACTCCCAGCGGAGGATAGCGGGACGCCTGCACCGCCGCCACCGCCTCTTCCCGGCTGTTCACCATCGGGATGACCAGACCGTAAGCGCCTGCATCTAGGGCGCGTTTGATGAGAGCGGGGTCATTCCAGGGCACCCTGACCATCGGCACGGTGGGCGTAGTGTTCACCGCCTGGATAATGGACTGAGTGGTGCTGATGTCTATGGCGCCGTGCTCGGTATCCACCACCACTCAGTCGAATCCGGTGCTGGCGATGATTTCGGCGGTGATGGGGCTGCCCAGCGACATCCAGGTGCCTACGGTCGCCTTCCCTTCCCGCCACAGCTCCTTAATCCGGTTTTTCTTCAATTCAGTCTCCTTTCCTTTTACTGGCTTTTTCTATCTCCTTGTTTCCGCCAGGAACCTCTCCAGTTTCGTCCGGAACTCCGGTTTGTCCCATACCTCCGGGTTAACCACCCCTTCCGGCATCTCCCCACGCATCAGGTGCGCCACCTGCCCGGCGATTACCTCCCACACTTTGGCCAGGAACTGGTCCGTAAACGCCAGGGCATGCGCGGTAACGATGACGTTGTCCAGCTTCAGCAGGGGGTTGTCCGGGGGCGTCGGCTCCTCGTCAAACACGTCAAGCCCAGCGCCCTGTATCCACCGTTCCCGCAGAGCTCTGGTCAGGGCGCCCTCATCGATGATTGGGCCGCGGGCGGTGTTTATCAGAAAGGCGGTGGGTTTCATTTTTTTCAACTCCCGCTCGCCAATCATATGGCGGGTCTTCTCGCTGAGCGGGCAGCTGATGCTCAGAAAGTCGGATTCGGCAAGCACCGTGTCCAGGTCGACCAGGGTCACGCCCACATCCGCCGCCGCCTCCGGTTTCAGGTAAGGGTCATAGGCGATGTGTCTCATACCGAAGGGTGCGGCCAGCTTGAACATCTCATGGCCTATGTTTCCCACCCCCAGCGACCCCAGAGTCTTGCCGACCAGCCCGATGCCGTGGTGCTTGTGCACCTCGGCCCACTTGCCTTCGCTAGCAAGCTGGTGCTTGAGCAGAAGCCTGGTGCTCAGCGTCAGAATGAAAGTCATGATTGCCACCGCCACCGGCCGCCGCACCGCCGCCGGGGTGATGCATAAAATCACCCCCGCCCGGTTGAGGGCGGCAACGTCAATGCGGTCATATCCCACCCCGTTGCGGTGCAGGGACAACAGCCAGTCGTTGCCCTGAAAGCTGGCATCGTTCCAGCGGGAGAAAGTGCGGGTGATGACCATGTCATATCCTGCTATCATCTGCGGGGTCACCTCCGGGATGAACTCCGGAAAGACCTCCCGCTCCAAGTTGGACAGCTCCTCTATCATTTTGAGACTGGGCCCGGGCAACAGAAAATTTCCCTTCTCGTCCAGAAAGTCCCTGGTGAAGGCAATCCTGGCTTTACGGCTCATAGTCTACGCTTCCTCCTCAAATTTTTTTCTGGAACGCGGTGGCAACCACCGGCGAATCATCCACATTGTTGTCTCTCCGCCTTCTTTTGTCAACACCGGCACGGTTTTGGCATTTGCCGGCGAAATGGTGTAATATAGGGCTGCACTATGTATCCAGCCACGCCATATGAAACCGCTTCCGACCAGCGTCCCGTCGTTTTTTTACCTT
>CAZZAU010000157.1:2904-4155 GCA_964652725.1 uncultured Dehalococcoidaceae bacterium
TTTCTATATTTTCAGCATTGAGGAGGTACCTGCATGTTCAAATCGGTCAACCTGTTGCGGCTCGACGAAGGCAAGGAAGTCCTGACTGAGCTCGCCGCCTACTGCAAGAAGAAAGGCATCACTTCCGGCATCATCCTGGGCATCATCGGCTCCCTGGAGAAAGCCAAGTTCGGTACCGCGCCCAAGGACGGGACGTGGGGATGGGATATGGACGAGTATGAAGGGCATCTCTCCATCCTGGCCTCCCAGGGCTCCCTCTCCATGTACGAGGGCGAGATGATTTTCCACATCCATATGTGCCTGTGCGACCCTCTGAAGCCGGGCCAGCTCATCGGCGGACACCTGGAAGAGGGTATTGTCTGGGCCACCACCGAGGTATACATCGGTGAGCTTCCCTACCAGCTGGAGCGCGAATTCGACGAGGCCAAAGGCCTTTCTTTCCTGCGCACAACTTAGATTAACCTGACAGGAGGCATCAATGGGAGAGCGCCTCAAAAACAAAGTGGCCATCATCACCGGTGCCGGCTCCATCGGCCCCGGCATGGGCAACGGCAAAGCCACTGCGGTGGTCTTTGCCCGCGAGGGAGCGAAGCTGCTGCTGGTGGACATCAGCCCCGAGGCCGCCGAGGAGACCAGGGAACTGGTCAGCGCCGAAGGAGGGGAAGCCGCCGTTTTCCGAGCGGACGTCTCTCAGGCCGCCGACTGCCAGAAAATGGTCGAGACTTGCCTCCAGAGGTACGGCCGGGTGGATATCCTGGACAATAACGTGGCCCTGGGCGCGCACGGCGGCCCCACCGAAGTCAGTGAGGAAACCTGGGACCGGGTGATGACGGTCAATATGAAGAGCATATTCCTGACCAGCAAGTATGCCCTGCCTTATATGGAAAAGCAGGGCAGCGGCGTCATCATCAATATCTCGTCCATCGCCGCCATCAGGGCAGAGCCGGCCATCCTGTTCGCCTACGCCATATCCAAGGCGGGCGTGATTGCCCTCACCCGCGAGGTAGCCATCCAGTACACCGCCAGAGGCATCCGCTGCAACACCATACTGCCCGGATTGATAAAGACGCCCCGCGTGGAGCGCTACTACAAAACGGCCTGGGCGGACAACGTGGAAGCGATGTGGCAGCGGCGGGACGCCATGTCCCCCACCGACAAGCAGGGCGAGCCCTGGGACATCGCCCACGCCGCCCTGTTTCTCGCCTCGGATGATTCTAAATATGTGAACGGTACCACACTCATCGTGGACGG
>CAZZAU010000158.1:0-4145 GCA_964652725.1 uncultured Dehalococcoidaceae bacterium
GATGGCGGAGGAGCCCGCCGTGGCGGAGCCGGCCATGACAGAGGAACCCGCGGCAGAACCCGTCGCTGAGCCCGCGGTGGTATTTGAACCGCGCCAGACGGAAGCGAAACCCGAGTTGAGGTTCGCCGAGGATATCATGACACCGCCCAGGGATGGAGATAAAGCCAAGAAGAAGAAAAAGAAAAGTGCCCGCGACCGTGACAGTGGCGAGGACGGCGCCAGAACCAGGAAACGGAAACGGGACACAGACATTGTTGTGGAAGAGGATGAATACTAAAATTACCCGCCGGGCCGCAAAGCACGTGCCGCAGCGGACCTGTCTGGGTTGCCGGCAGGTCAGAGACAAGCGGCAACTGGTCCGGGTGGTACGTACTCCGGACAATCAGATAGAAGTGGACGTCACCGGCAAGAAATCCGGGAGGGGAGCTTACCTCTGCGCGGACAAGAAGTGCTGGGAGGAAGGGCTAAAGCGCAACCGCCTGGATTACGTGCTGCGCACCAGCATAGCACCGGAAAGCCGGGAGAAACTGAGAGAATATGCCGAAGAGAACCTGTAAGGAGTAGCCAGTGGCACGTGTAAGCAAGGAAGAGAACACGGCCGGCACCGTAACCGAAGAAACCGGCGCCAATCAGGTGGCCGCCGGAGGACAGCGGATAGAACTGCCCCATTCCGTCAGCGTCAGACAACTGGCCGAAATGCTGCAAGTCAGCGCCGTGGAAATCATAAAGCAGTTGATGCGCCGGGGCATTATGGCCAACATCAATCAGGTAATTGACTATGAGACGGCGGCAGCGGTGGCCACGGCATCCGGTTTCGAGCCCCACCCCAAACCCAGAGGGGCCCAGAGCGCTGCGGCCGCCATCGAAGCCAGGAAGCAGCGCAAGATGGCGGTGGCAGAGGAAGCCAATCTGCAACCCAGGCCCCCGGTAGTCACCGTAATGGGCCACGTTGACCACGGGAAGACCCGGCTGCTGGATGCCATCCGCCGCACCAATGTCATGGACACGGAAGCCGGGGCCATCACCCAGCACATCGGCGCGTACCAGGTGACCATCGATGGCAACAAGATTACCTTTCTGGACACCCCCGGCCACGAGGCCTTCACCGCCATGCGGGCGCACGGGGCCCAGATTACCGATATCATCATTCTGGTGGTGGCCGCTGACGATGGTGTAATGCCTCAGACGACAGAGGCCATCAACCACGCCCGTGCCGCCGGCGTCCCCATCGTGGTGGCCATCAACAAGATCGACAAGCCTGACGCCAATCCAGACCGCGTCAAACAGCAGCTCGCCGAAGCCGGTCTGACTATAGAAGAGTGGGGCGGCGATACCATAGCGCTGGAAATTTCGGCCAAAGAGAACCTGGGTATCAGCGAACTGCTGGAGAACCTGCTGGTGGTGGCGGAGATGGAAGAACTGAAGGCCAACCCCCAGGGCCCCGCCAGAGGCGTGGTCGTCGAGGCCAAGATGGACCGTACCAGAGGCCCGGTGGCGACCATACTGGTCAACAGCGGCACGCTAAAGCCCGGCGATACGGTGGTGGTGGGCGATACCTGGGGCAGAGTGAGGGCCATGTTCAATGACCTGGGCAAGCAGGTCAAAAAAGCCGGCCCGGCGACCCCGGTAGAGATTATGGGGCTGCAAAAGGTGCCCCGTTCCGGCGATTTGCTCACCGGCGTAGCCAGTGAGCAGCAGGCCCAGGCACTGGTCGAGCGGCACAAGCAGAAAGCCGAGGAGAAGGCGGGCGCCAGCAGAGCGGTCAGCCTGCACAACCTGTACGACAAGATAAGCAGCGGCCAGATCAAGACTCTGAACGTAATCATCAAGGCCGACGTCCAGGGAAGCATAGAGCCTATCCGCAGTTCCCTGGAACGCCTCAGCACCGAGCAGGTGCAGGTCAGAATACTGCACAGCGGCACCGGCAATGTGACCGAGAGCGATGTCATGCTGGCGGCGGCTTCCGGAGGACTTATTATCGGCTTTAGCGTGGGGACGGACGAGGGTGCCGGCCGCCGCGCCCAGGCGGAGGGAGTGGATATCCGCCGCTATGAAGTTATTTACGGCCTAGTGGATGACGTGGAGAAGGCACTCAAAGGCCTGCTGGAACCGGAGATGGTGGACGTCATCGAGGGGCGGGCGGAAGTGAGGGCGGTCTTCCCGGCGGGCAAAGGTGTGCGCGTGGCCGGCGCCTACGTGACCGAAGGTAAGGCCACCCGCAACGTGCCGGTAAGAGTAAGGCGCGGCTCCAGCACAGTATTTGAATCGACTGTCAGCAGCCTGAAGCGGTTCAAAGATGATGTACGGGAAGTAAGCGCCGGCTACGAATGCGGCATCGGCGTCAAAGGTTTTGCCGACCTCCAGGTGGGTGATATCCTCGAATTCCACCGCATGGAGAAGAAGGCCTAACCCGCTTTCTCCCCCGCCCGGGAATATAGTGCATTATGTCTCACCGTATTGAACGCGTGAACCAGCTCATCCGCCAGGAAATCAGCGAGCTATTGCAGCGCGGGCTTAAAGACCCCCGCCTGGGAACCTTCGTGGCGATTACCGAGGTGGACACCACGCCAGACCTCCGCTATGCGAGAGTATACGTCAGCTTTATCGGCAGCGAGGAGGAAAAGCAGAACGCTTTGAACGCGCTGACCGGAGCTTCCCGCTTCATCCGCAAAGAGCTGGCTGGCAAGCTGAGACTGCGCCGCATCCCGGAGCTTAGCTTTCACTGGGATACCTCCATCGAGCAGGGCGACCGCATTTCCCAGCTTATCGACCGGGTGGTGCCTCCGGAAGAGTAATCCGGTCTTCAGTCTTCAGAACGGGCAGAGTCTTTGGACGGCATTCTCAATATCAACAAACCCACCGGCATGACCTCCTATGACGTCGTGGCGGTGGTGAAGCGCCTGAGCAGCGAGCGCCGGGTAGGCCATGCCGGCACCCTGGACCCGGACGCCTGCGGGGTCCTTCCGGTAGCCCTGGGCCGGGGTACCCGCGTCATCGAGTTCCTGGCCGAAGCCAGCAAGACCTATCGCGCCTGCATCGAGCTGGGGGTGGAGACTGACACATATGACGCCAGCGGCAGGACCGTGCGGCGCGGGGACGCTTCCGGCATCCGGTTGGAAAATGTGGCCGCGGCGCTGGCCCCGTTCCGCGGCCTGATACAGCAGACCCCTCCCCGCTACAGCGCCCTCAAGCACCGGGGCAGGCGCCTTTACGAGCTGGCCCGCGCCGGCATAGAAGTGGAACCAAAAAGCCGGCCGGCGATGGTGCACCGCCTGGAAATCCTGGACTGGAAGCCGCCGTTCGTGACCGTGGAGATGGAGTGCGGCAAGGGCACGTACGTGCGCTCCCTGGCCCATGACCTGGGGCAATCTCTGGGTTGCGGAGGCATGCTGCGGGAGCTGGTTCGTACCGCCTACGGCCCCTTCGGCATTGATAACGCCGTGACGTTGTCCGCGCTGGAACCCGCCCTCAAATTCGGCTACTGGCTGCACTATCTCTCCGCCATCGACGAGGTGCTGCTCGGCTGGCAGGCCGTCCTGGTAGGGGTCGAGACGGAAAAGTATGTCCTGGACGGCCGTCCCCTCGCCGGCTTTCCTCCTCCCGACCATACCGGCCGGTGCCGGAGCTACTCCGCAGACGGCCATTTTCTGGGGGTGCTGCGCTTTGATGCCGAAAACGGGCAATGGCGCCCGGACAAGGTGCTGTTCTCCCGGGAGCGGTAGCACAGGGAGTTTAAGAGAGGCGTAGCCCCTCCTTCCAGAAGTCTCCCCCTCCCCATTTAAGGAGAGGGACCAGGGGGGGTGAGGTTATAAATCATACTAGTGAACTTGACAGTCTGCGCCCGATAAAGGTATAGTTTCAACCGATGTCACCAAGGGGGAATAAAGTAAACATGGAGAAGATAAACGTAGCCATCATCGGTGTGGGCAACTGCGCCTCTTCGCTCGTTCAGGGTGTCCACTATTACAAGAATGCCAAGGAAAACGAGTTCATTCCCGGGTTGATGCACGTCAACCTCGCGGGATACCATATCAGCGATATCAACTTCACCGCGGCCATAGACATCGACAAGAACAAGGTGGGCAAGGACCTCTCCGAGGCCATCTTCACCGCACCCAATAACACCTTCAAGTTCTGTGACGTCC
>CAZZAU010000159.1:0-2172 GCA_964652725.1 uncultured Dehalococcoidaceae bacterium
CTTTTCAACCGCATGAATGACCTGATTACAGGCGCCCGAGTGGAAGGCAGGGTGGTACTGGACGGAGTAGACGTGTATGCCAGTGATGTGGACGTAGTGGAGCTACGCAAGACGGTGGGGATGGTATTCCAGAAGCCCAACCCCTTCCCCATGTCCATATTCGATAATGTGGCCTTCGGCCCCAGACACCACGGCATAACCGGCCGGCGCGAGCTGGAGAACATCGTGGAAAAGACGTTCCGCCAGGCGGCGCTCTGGGACGAGGTCAAAGACAAGCTGGGCCAGTCCGCTCTGTCCCTCTCCGGCGGGCAGCAGCAGCGCCTGTGCATCGCCCGGGTGCTGGCCGTTGAACCGGAGGTCATCCTCATGGACGAACCCTGCAGCGCCCTCGACCCCCTCGCCACCCTGAAGATCGAGGACCTGATGCGAGACCTGGCCCGGGACTACACCATAGTCATTGTTACCCATAATATGCAGCAGGCAGCCAGGGTATCTGACCTGGCGGCTTTCTTTATGATGGACCAGGACAGGGCCGGGATACTGGTGGAATACGGAGCCACCGCGGAGATATTCACCAACCCGCGTGACCGGCGCACCGAAGACTATATAACCGGGCGCTTCGGCTAGGGACTGGAGAGACTATTGGCCACAGGACACACCAAAACGAAACGGACGCCACTGTACCGGGAGCACCTTGAACTTGGAGGCCGCATGATTGCCTTCGAGGGCTGGGAGATGCCCCTCCACTATGCCGGAGGGATACTGGACGAGCACCTGGCCACCAGAAAAGCCGGCGGCCTGTTCGATATTTCGCATATGGGCCGTTTTCATCTGAGCGGCCCGGAAGCCCTGCCCTTTTTGCAGCACGTGCTGACCAATAACGCCGCTTCCCTGCTGCCACTGCAGGCGCATTACACCATCATCCCCGATGAGAGCGGCGGCGCCATAGATGACGCCTACCTGTACCGGCTGGGTGAAGAGGAATTTCTGCTGGTGGTCAATGCCGCCAACACGGAGAAGGACTGGCAGTGGTTCCAGTCCTGCCGCTCCCATTTCCCCCGCCTGGCGCTGGAAGACCGTACCGCGGCTATCGCCATGCTTTCGCTGCAGGGGCCGCAGTCCAAGACGGTGCTGGAAGCGGTCCTCGGAGACAAGACACGACTGCCGGAGCCGCTCCGAAACCGGATGTCCATCGCGGAAATATCCGGGAACAGGGTGCCCATCTCCCGTACCGGCTACACCGGCGAACCCATCGGATTTGAGTTGTTTCCCCCCGCCACCGTTGCCGCGCGCCTGTGGAATGCCATACTGGAGATTGGCCGCCCGCAGGGGGTGGTACCGGTGGGGCTGGGCGCCAGAGACACGCTGCGGCTGGAGGCCGGCCTGCCCCTTTACGGCCACGAACTGGGCACCGACCCCGAAGGCAAAGAGATACCGGTGTTCGCCCTGCCCATCGCCCGGCTGGTGGTGAGCTTCAGTTCCCTCAAAGGCGACTTCGTCGGCAGGGAAGCCCTGATGGGCCAGTTCCGGGAGATAAAACAGAGGCGGGAGGGAACTCTGGAGAAACCGCCGGCACAGCTGCTGGTGCCCCGCACCATCCGGATGATGACCATCTCCGGCGCCGGCATCGCCAGAGCGGGCTGCCCGGTGACGATGGACGGTCGCAAAGTGGGCTACGTGACCAGCGGCACCATGGTGCCCTACTGGCAGAGCGAGGGGACCGGCGTTACTGCCCACCCCACCGGCCGCGCGGAGCGCAGGAGCATCTGCCTCGCCTACCTGGACGCCGATATCGAAGAGGGCCGGGAAGTGGAAGTACAAATCAGGGACCGCGCTGTCCCAGCGGTCATCGTGCCCCGGCACCTGGGGACAGAGGCCCCTCCCCACGCCCGCCCCGTATTGGCCGGCATTTACCATAACAGCACCCTCTCCAATTCCATCTCTTCTCTGCAAGACCTGGCAACCAGCCTGGTGCAACGGGCTCACCGCAACACGTTATGGCGCCAGCGCGAGACCATCAACCTTATACCGTCGGAGCAGACCGCCTCCCCCCTGGTACGGTTGCTCTCGATAATGGACCCTTCGGGAAGGTACGCCGAGCACCGCAGGGTGGAGGCGCTGGGCGGTGCCGAAGCCTATTATTACCAGGGCACCAGCTTCATCGCCGAAGTA
>CAZZAU010000159.1:2182-2448 GCA_964652725.1 uncultured Dehalococcoidaceae bacterium
GGGAACTCAAGAAATTCCTGGGCTGCCCGGACATAGAGAGCCGGCTGATAAGCGGCCAGATGGCCAACGCCACGGTATTCAGCGGGCTGATGGATTACCTCAACCAGGCAGACAGGCGCGCCCAGCCCCGCAGGCTAAGGTACGTAATGAACCATCACCTGGGGCGGGGCGGCCATCTGAGCGCCCAGCCAATGGGCGCCCTCAGAGACTTCGTAGCCATAGACCCTCTAGCCGAGCGCTGGGCGGTGGTCAATTTCCCGGCTCTA
>CAZZAU010000159.1:2458-3495 GCA_964652725.1 uncultured Dehalococcoidaceae bacterium
CCGATAACCCCTACCGCATTGACCTGGCCAGGACGGCAGAGCTCGTCGCCGAATACGAACCAGAGCTGGTCATCCTGGGCCGCAGCCTTACCCTGCACCGTGAGCCGGTGCGAGAGGTAGCCGAAATGGCCGCGCGCCTGAAACCGAGACCGTTAATTATGTATGACGCCGCCCACGTGCTGGGGCTGTTCGGCCCCAGCTTCCAGGAGCCCTTTGCAGAAGGCGCCGACATCGTCACCGCGTCCACGCACAAGACCTTCTTCGGCACCCAGCGGGGAATAATCGCCGCCAACATAAGCCGGGGTAAGGACCACAATGGACTCTGGCAGCACATCGCCAAAAGGGCATTCCCGGGCAGCGTCAGCAACCACCACCTGGGCACCCAGCTCGGGCTGCTGATGGCCGCCTGCGAGATGAACGCCTTCGCTGACGACTACCAGCGGCAGGTGCTGGCCAATGCCCGGGCCTTCGCCGGAGCGCTCAAGGACAGCGGCCTCCAGGTGGAGGGAGACCCCGGCACCGGCTACACCGAGACGCACCAGGTAATCCTGCGGGTGGGCTATGCCCGCGGAGTGGAGACCGCCCACCGCCTGGAAAAGAACAACATCATCGTAAACTATCAGGCATTGCCCGACGATGAAGGCTTTACCGCCAGCAGTGGCCTGCGCACCGGCGTCCAGGAGATGACCCGCTTCGGCATGAAGGAAACCGACTTCGCGCAACTGGCCGAACTGATGGCGGCGGTGATACTCCGCGATGAGGACGTGGCCAGCCGGGTCGCCGCGTTCCGGCAAAAGTTCACTACCATGCACTATTGCCTGCCCGAGGAGCAGGCACGGCCTTTGCTCGCACAGCTTATCGGCAATCTAAAATAGAGGTGGTATTACCTATGCCAGAAAAAGACTATCTGGACATCGATCCCCCTTACCGCATCCTTCTCGGCCCCGGCCCCAGCAACGTTCATCCCCGGGTACTGCAGGCGATGACGCAGCCCGTCCTGGGCCACCTGGACCCCTGCTTCATCCAGGTGATGGACG
>CAZZAU010000159.1:3505-4136 GCA_964652725.1 uncultured Dehalococcoidaceae bacterium
TACCGCGGCCCTGCTGCGCTACCTTTTCCGCACCGCCAACGCTCTGACCTTTCCCATTTCGGGGACTGGCTCAGCGGGTATGGAGGCCGGATTTTCCAATTTCCTGGCACCGGGAGAGGTGGCGGTCATCGGCGTCAACGGCTTCTTCGGTGAGCGCATGGTGGAAAACGCCCGCCGCCGCGGCGCCGAGGTGGTGACGGTCGAGGCGGAGTGGGGGCGCATCATCGAGCCCGGGGCTATCGAGGCCGCCCTGAAGGCGCAGAAAAAAGTAAGGCTGGTAGCCCTGGTGCACGCCGAGACCTCCACCGGCGCCCTGCAACCCCTCGCCGAAGCCTCCCGCCTGGCCCGCGAATACGGCGCGCTCTTCCTGGCGGATACAGTTACATCCCTGGGCGGACACGAGGTGGCGGTGGACGACTGGGGCATTGACATCTGCTACAGTGGCTCGCAGAAATGCATCAGCTGCCCGCCCGGCCTGGCCCCCTTCACAGTAAACCAGAGGGCGCTGGACACCATCAAGACGCGTACCGGCAACCCGCCCGGCTTCTACCTGGACCTTCCTCTGCTGGCCCAGTACTGGGTAGGAGACGGCGGCGCCCGGGCCTACCATCACACCGCCTCTTCCACCTTC
>CAZZAU010000160.1:0-4092 GCA_964652725.1 uncultured Dehalococcoidaceae bacterium
CGCCATAAATGCGCTGCAACATCGGCCGGTGCTCGTCCCCGCGCCAGTAGGCGCCGGCGATGCCGGTGAGCTTGAAGGCCTTGATTTCCCGGGTAGAGGAGACGTGGGGGCCGCGGCAAAGGTCGCGGAAAGAGCCCTGCTCGTACAGGGTGAATTTCGTGTCGGGCAGCTCTTCAATGAGCTCCAGCTTGTAGGGCTGCCCGGCGAATAGCTTTCTGGCTTCTTCCCGTGAGACCTCTTTTCTGACAAAAGGCAGGGCGGCGGCGATTATCTCCCGCATTCTGTTTTCTATAACCGGCAGGTCGTCCGGGGTGAGGGGGCGGGGAAGGTCGAAATCATAGTAGAAGCCAGCCTCTATGGCCGGCCCGATGGCGAACTTGGCATCGGGAAAGACGGACTGCACCGCTTCCGCCATCACGTGAGACGCGGAGTGGCGCATGGTCTCCAGCTTTTCTTCAGCGCTCTGCTTGTCCGTGGTCGCCAATGGCAATTCCTTATTATGTGATGAAACCTCTCGCCCGCGCAGGGAGGAGAGGCCGGGACCGTTGGCTTTTCCAACAGCCCTTATTATACCAGCGCCGCACGGCGGGTGCAATCGTAGTGCGGCGTTCCGTTTGGCAGCGGCCGCAGCCGGGCGGTATAATGCTTCAGGCTCCGCATGATACGCAGGGTTTTTCCTATTCTGGCTCTTTCCATTTTCTCTTCGATGCTGGGTTCCGGCATCGTGGTGCCGCTGTTGCCCTTGTTTGCCGAGAGTCTGGGCGCTTCCGGCTTGTGGCTGGGAATGATTTTCGCCGGCTTCCCTGCTTCCCGCACCCTGTTTACGCCTTTGTTCGGCAGGCTTTCCGACCGCCACGGGCGGAAGCCGTTTATCTGCGTCGGCCTGTTCGCCTATGCCGTTATTTCCTTTGCCTTTGTCTGGGCCGGCGATGTGCACCAGCTTTTCCTGATACGCCTGGTGCACGGAGTGTCCGGGGCGATGATTCTGCCTATCGCGCAGGCCTATGTGGGCGACATATCCCCGGCCGGGGAGGAAGGAAAGTGGATGGGGTATGCCAACGCCGCCTTTTTCGGCGGCTTCGGTTTCGGGCCGCTGATGGGCGGGCTGATAACCGAGCAGCTGGGAATGAACGTGGCTTTTATCACCATGGGCTCGCTCAATCTGGTGGCCTTTTTTATTGCCCTTGTTTTCTTGCCCGAAATCGCCCAGCCAAGGACAACTGGAACGCCGCAGCTCTCTTTCAGGGAAATGCGGCGGAGCCGCACCGTGACCGGTCTGTTCGGCTTTCGCCTGGCGCTGACCCTGGGGAGGGCGTCATTCTTCGCGTTTTTGCCCGTCTTTGCCGCCCTGGCGCTGGGGCTCAGGACGAACGTCATCGGCATTGTGATGGCGGTGCACATCCTGCTGATGGCGTTGCTGGGAATTCCCGGGGGAAGAATCGCCGACCTGTTCAGCCGGAGAGCGCTGGTGGTCCTCGGCGCTGCCGTTACCCTGGTGCATCTGGCTCTCATCCCGCAATCATCCGCTCTCTGGCCTTTGCTGGGACTGGTGGTTCTGGGCAGCGTGGGCAACGCCCTGGCCGTGCCGGCCGCCTCGGCCATAGCGGTGGAGGAAGGCAGAAAGTACGGGATGGGGTCCACCATGGCGGCCTTCAATGTGGCAATGAGCATCGGCATGGCGGTGGGGCCAATTCTGACCGGCGCCATCGTCGATATCATTGATATCAACGCCGCGTTCTATTTCGGCGCCGTCAACATTCTGGTAGGGGTGGGGTTGTTTATCTGGCTTACCCGGCAGAGACCGGTCAACGCACCGTGACCAGAAAGAGCGTGCCCTTCTCGCCTTTCTCTTTTACCAGCTCGGCGTGGAAAAGCGGGGTTAGCTGGGCGTCCACGTCGGACTCGGAGAGGTTGAGGTTCTGTTTCACCTCTTCCCTGGTGGCCTTACCGCGGTCCCTGATAAAGGTATACACCTTTTGCTGGAGGGGAGTCAGGCCTTCCGTCACCTTCATCCCCATTCTTTCCTTGCTGGACAGGTAAGAGGCCCAGGGCTCGCACTTGCCGGCGTGTAGCCCCACTTCCATCAGGCAGTCCTCGCAAAACGGCTTTCCCTGGTGGGCGTAGGTCTGCCTTTCAGATATCTCACGCCCGCAACGGCTGCAATTCATATTCGTCGTCCCCCTTCCGTGTTTTGCCTGCGCCGAAGGGAGGAGGGGCTTTTAGCCGGTATAAGAGGTCCTGGGAGTTACTCCCCTAGCGATGGCCGCCGCCAGCGCCGCTTTGACCACGTCGCCGATGACGAAGGGAGCCGCGCCCATCATAAGCAGGGCGACCAGCGAGACAGCCTCTCCGTTCACCAGGCGGGCCCACAGCCCGAGCTGGAGCAGGCCCGGCACGTAAATGAGGACGAAATTGGCCACTAGCATCAGCCCGAACATGGTCAGGAAGCGGCGTGACCGTACATATTTATCGGTAACGTAGCCCAGGAAAAGGGCGGCCAGAATGAAGCCTACTATGTAGCCCCCGGTGGGCCCTGCCAGGTAACCGAGGCCGCTGCCCCAGCCGGCAAACCAGGGTACACCGGCAATGCCCAGCCCGCCGTAGAAGGCCATGCTGACGCCTCCCCACCACCGCCCCAGGAGCACGCCGGCCAGAAGCACGGCGAAGGTCTGCCCGGTCAACGGCACGGGGCTCCAGGCGACCGGTATTCTGACCTGCGCCGCCAGCCCCACCAGACAGGCCATGCCTAGGGCCACGGTAATCTTCCTGAGAATGCTCATCTCGTACCTGCGGCGGAAGACTTTGTATCTGGTCTGTTCGATTCGAGCGGCTATCGCCATCTGCGCCTCCTGCATTAGATTTTGTTATCGCTCTCCCCTGACGGGAAACGTACCGAACCTATTTCCTGAGCTTCTGGATGCCGAACAGGGCGATTTCTATGCTGCTGCCGCAGTTGGGGCATGATAGCGTGAAGCTAACCGGCTGCGCCATAACTCGCTCGGCGACGGCGGTGACCATGGAGTCGATGTTATCCAGGCGCTGGTCGAGCATATCCAGCCGCTTGCGCAGGTGCTCGATGTCCAGCGCGGTTTCATGCGCTGCGGAACCGGGTCTTTTGTTGTCCGCCAAGACGTCTCCTCCCCGAAGTTGGTAACATAATTATACGTGCCGCCCGGCGATATGTCAAAGGCGGGTGACAGGGTCCGGCGGGCCATATTGATTTGTGCGTGCGGTGAGGAGTATAATTTCAAGACTGAAAGCATTGTGAAATCCTGATAAGGAGGCGTCAGATGCCAGAGGTGGAAATCGGCAAGGTGATGGATTTCTTTGCTCATCCCGTGGTGGCCGGTATAGACCTGACCGGTAAGCTGAAAGTGGGCGACCGCATCCATATCAAGGGCCACACCACCGACCTTGAGCTTACCGTGGAGTCCATGCAGGTCAACAACGCCAACGTCCAGGAGGCCGGGGCGGGGGACTCGGTGGGGATAAAGGTCCCGGAGCGGGTTAGAAACGGAGATACGGTCTATCTGGTAACCGAACAATAACCTGATAGACCGACACCGGTGCTTGACCGGGCTTGAAAACCTCCCCGGCGGCCGGCGGGCGGCTAGCCCATGGCCCTGAGGAGGTTTGCCATTTCAATGGCGCCGACGGCGGCGTCAAAGCCTTTATTGCCTCCCTTGGAGCCGGCACGCTCCACGGCCTGCTCCAGCGTCTCTGTGGTGAGGATGGCGTTTGCCACCGGTACGCCGGTCTCCAGGGTCACCCGGGCAATGCCCTTGGTAGCCTCGGCGGCGATATATTCCCAGTGCGGCGTGCCGCCGCGGATGACCGCCGCCAGGCAGATGACGGCGTCATATTTTCTGGACTGGGCCATCTTCTGCGCGGCGAGCGGAATCTCGAAGGAACCCGGCGTCCAGGCGATATCGATGTCCTCTTCTTCCACGCCGTGCCGGAGCAGCGCGTCCTGCGCTCCCTCCAGCAGCTTCCGGGTGAAAAACTCGTTGAAGCGGGAGACTACCACCCCGAACTTCAGCCCCTTGCCCAGCAGCATGCCTTCATATTGCTTGCCCATAGCGTCCTCCTTGG
>CAZZAU010000161.1:0-3012 GCA_964652725.1 uncultured Dehalococcoidaceae bacterium
AAGGTGGAGGGGCTGGCCTTGTTGATGCTCAGGCCGCATCTGGCCAGTAGCTGTCCTATATCGCCGGAGTATGCCGCCGCGGCGTACTCCCGGATGGCCTTGCTGCTCAGCTCGATGGTAACGCCGAGGTCGCCATCGCCGATAACCGCATCGAGCTGGCGCAGTTCCTCGCTGCGGCCGGCCAGGTCCTCCGCCATCTTTGCCAGCAGCGCGGCGATGTCCTCCGCTGCCAGTGAAAGCGCCGTCATCCCCGCCTCCACTGGGGCAGGAACGGGGAGAAAGCCGGCGCATCGAGCAGGGTTTTGCGCTCATCATCGAGGCGGAGAAGGGTGAGCGAGGCCCCGGCCATCTCCATGGAGGTGGCGTACTCGCCGACAAAGGCCCTGTATATCTTCAGGCCGTGGTCGGCGAAGATGTCGTAGGCCTTGTTGTAGATGATGAACAGCTCCTCGGGCGGGGTGGCGCCGAGGCCGTTGACCAGCACCGCCACCTCGTCCCCGGATTTGAAGGGCAGGTCATCGATTATCTTTTCCGCCATTATGGCGGTTATCTCGTCTGCCCGCATCAGCTTGGTGCGCTTCAGGCCCGGTTCGCCGTGTATGCCCATGCCTATTTCCATCTCGTCGTCGGCGATGGTGAAAGTGGGCTTGCCCGCCGCCGGGATGGTGCAGGGGCTGAGGGCCACCCCGATGCTGCAGGTCTCGTCTATTACCCGGTCGGTGAACGCCTTCACCTCATCGAGACCGGCCATAGTATCGGCCCTGGCGCCGGCGAGCTTGTAGGCGAAGAAGAGGCCGGCCACGCCGCGGCGCCTGTCCTTCTCCTGGCGCGGCGCGGACACCACATCGTCCTTTACGATGCTCATCTGCACCGGGATATCTTCCATCCCGGCCATATCGGCCGCCATCTCGAAGTTCATTACGTCACCGCTGTAGTTGCCGGAAATGTAGAGCACTCCGGCTCCGCCGTTTACCTCTCTGGTGGCCGCCAGCATGTCATCGGCGCTGGGAGAAGAAAAGACATTGCCCACGGACACGCCGTCCAGCAGGCCGGGCCCCACGTAGCCCAGGAACACCGGGATGTGGCCGGAGCCGCCGCCGGTGCAGAGACCCACCTTGCCTTTCACCGGGGCGTCCGCCCGCACCAGCGCCCGCTTGCTGTCTGCTGACGCGCGCAGGTGGTACGGGTAGGCCTTGAGAATGCCGCCCAGCGTCTCATCCACCACCTGATAGGGGTCATTTATAATTTTTTTCATCCTGCTTTGCCTCCTGACCTCGGTCGCGGATTGCTGAACCTATGGTAGAGCTTTGCCTTTTGGCTGTCAAGCCCCGCCTGCCCATTTGACACCGTTCCCTTTTTGCTTCATAATGATAGCACAACTGAATAAAACTGATACTGGGGGAGCTGTAAGGCTGAGAGTCCTTCGCGAGAGGGACAACCCTTGGAACCTGATCTCGGTAATGCGAGCGTAGGGAAGTAGTTGAAAGCCAGAAGCTGGACGGACACTTCTGGCTTTTTGTTTGGCCGGCCCCCCGTCAGGAATGCAGTTGTAAAAAGAAAGGGAGGTCAACGGTGGAAAAATTCAGCAGTGTGGGCGAAAAGGACATAACCCGGGCCATAGTCTCCGGGTTCGCCAGGCAGTTCCAGGAGTACGTGGAAAGCGACTGCGTCATCATCGGGGCGGGTCCCAGCGGCCTGATGGCGGGCCGAAACCTGGCCAGGGCCGGGAAGAAGGTGCTCATCGTTGAGCGCAACAATTATCTGGGGGGCGGGTTCTGGATCGGCGGTTACCTGATGAACAAGCTGACCGTGAGGCATCCCGGAGAAAGGGTTCTGGGAGAACTGGGCATCCCCTATGAGCAGGCCGCGGAGGGCCTGCTGGTCGCCGACGGGCCGCACGCCTGCTCAAAGCTCATCGCGGCGGCCTGCGATGCGGGCGTGAAGTTCGCCAATATGACGGTCTTCGAGGACCTGGTGCTGAAAGAGGACGGGCGGGTGTGCGGCGCGGTAATCAACTGGACGCCGGTCTCGGCACTGCCTAGGGAGATAACCTGTGTTGACCCCGTGGCCATCGAGGCGGAGATTATGATCGATGCCACCGGTCACGATGCGCAGGTAGTGCGCAAGCTGGAACAGAGGGGGATGATTACCACCAGGGGCTACGGCGCAATGTGGGTGGAGAGATCGGAAGACCTTATCATCGAGCACACCGGCGAGGTCTATCCCGGGCTTATCGTGACCGGCATGGCCGTATCCTCCACCTACGGGCTGCCGCGCATGGGGCCCACCTTTGGCGGGATGCTGCTGTCCGGTGAAGTGGCCGCCGAAACGGCGCTGCAGAAGTTGCAGGCAAGGCTTGCCGTGCAGTGAAGGTCCTGCTCTATGACGAGGGCTGCGACCCGGCGCTCGATATTGGAGAGATCGCCGGCTGTCTGGAACGGTGGCTGGACGGAGCCAGCGTTGACTTAAGGGGGAGCCCTTTTTCCCGCCTGGCTCCGGAAGAAGTCCCTGCCTGGGCGGCGAGAATGGCCGGCGCCAGAATCGATGACGTTGACAGCAGCGCCCCGCTGGCGCAGCCCTTACCTGCCGAGGTGGACTTTGAGATAAGGAGGGCCCTCGGCGAGACCCGGGCCTTCGGCGTGCTTTATGACGGAGCGCGCCTAGCGGGCGTATTTTGCCATGTCCTGCCTGAAGACGAGCGCAGGCTTGACCCGGTCAACATCGTTTTCACCAACCGGCTGTTCGCCACCCGGGACCTGGAGATCATCATTATCTGCGGCGGGATGCTGGTGATCCTTTTAGGAACTGTTTTCATCACCCGCGCCCTGGTCGGCCGCCTCCAGGAAAACGAACAGAGGATGAGCGCGCTCAACGCCCAGCTTGTCCAGTCCGACAAACTCGCCGCGATAGGGAAGATGGCCGCCGGAGTGGCCCATGAAATCAACAACCCGCTGGCCGTCATCCAGCAAAAAACCGGTTGGATGGAAGATCTTCTCAAAGAAGAAGGGCTAA
>CAZZAU010000161.1:3022-4090 GCA_964652725.1 uncultured Dehalococcoidaceae bacterium
AGTACCAGGCACTCGGCAAGGACCCGGCCGGGCTCAAGGAGACGTTCCGGGGAAGATTCCTTGACTATGGCGATGAGCGGCTGACCGGAGTGGCTGCGGGATATGCCATGCAGGCGGTGTTCTATGCGCTCACCGGCGACCCTTTTTGCGAGGACAAGGTCTGCCGTCTCTACAATGCGCACTGGCAGGAGGACCTGCTCTTTGCCCAGCTTGGTGGCGCCTACGATTTCTGTCCCCGCCACACCGCGCTTTTGCAAAACCTAGGTGCCGGAGCAGGCAGGAGGTAAAGGAAGATAAGGAATGGACCGGACCAGGGCTGTTGACCTCGTTCTGGGCAATCTGGCCGCGGCGGTGGCCATACTGGAAAATTGTCCTGACTTCGCCCGCCTGATGCCTGAAGTGAGGGTGAACCTGGCTTATGCCCCACCCCACGCCCGCACCCCGCGGGATGTGGCCGCCATCGAGGGCAGGATAACGGTTGTCCGCGGCCTGCCGCGCGCCTGCGGGCTGCCGGCTGTGGGCGCATCGGACCATCTGGCCCGGCGCATTCTCGAGGCCAGGAAGTATGACCCCGCAGTCAACGCCGCCGTCAACTTCAGGTGCGATGAGACGGTCATCGCGATGGTGCGCGAGTTCTGTGCCGAAAGGGGGCTGCTCTTCGGCTGGCTTGAGCGCGCCGGGGAGCCGGCCGGGGTGGCGCTGCAGGACGGCGCTTCAATGCCGTGGAAGGTCAGGCAGCTGGTAAAGAAGTACGGTGCCCTGCCCCGGCTCTTTTACGAGGGGGAAGGCTGGGGCAAAGAGTCCCTGTTTCTGGTCCAGGGTGGGAACGCGGTGGAAGTAGCGGTTACGGCCGCCGAAATAGCCCGCCGCTACACGGCGGTAACAGGGATGCGCTGAAGCGAGAAGAATGAGATGCGCAGCCTCTCCGGCGTGGGCGTTTGACGTGAAGCAGGCGCCCATCTAAAATATGTTCGGAAGCGTTAGCGTTTTTCGCAAGAAAGGCCCGGTTGAAAATGGTCGGGGCGAGTGGATTTGAACCACCGACCTCAGCGTCCCGAACGCTGCGCG
>CAZZAU010000162.1:0-4058 GCA_964652725.1 uncultured Dehalococcoidaceae bacterium
CATGGCATACCAGTGACCGATGTGCAGGTCGCCGGAGGTGTAGGGGAACATGGTGAGCGCGTACCATTTGGGCCTGGGGTCGTCCTCGCTCACCTCATAGAGCCTGTCCTCCTCCCAGCGCGTCTGCCATTTCTTCTCGATTTCCTGAGGGCTATACCTGGGTAGCATCTGTCCTCCATTCACGGAAAGCCGGGCGCTGCCGGACCTGTCAGGGAAAAGGTCACAGAAAAAAGTCCGGGGCAGAAGCGTCTGCCTCGTATCCAGTAGTAAGTCTAGCCTACTTGAAGCGAACCCGTCAACCTGCGGAAGCGGGGTCAAAAGAGAAAGGCTGGACATAACACTGCCATCCAGCCTTTCCGCTCCGGTCTATTTACAAGCTCTAAGCTTTGCCAATTCGGAACATCTTGGTGCCGCAGTCGGGACAGGTGCCCTGGGTGGCAGGTTTGCCGTTCTTCATGGTGATGGACTTGGCGTCCTTCATCTCCTTCTTGGCGCGGCACTTGACACAGTACGCCTGCATGGTTCCCCTCCTTCGTTTGTATTTGGATTAGTGCCAGCATAAACTATTCGTGCCTGAATGTCAATAGCTACGGGCGTAAAACCGGGGGAGTTTGAAGGCAGGAGGCGAGAGCAGGCACAGGGAAACCTGCGCCTGCGCAATTCTTTCCCCTGTCTCCTACGGCTTCAGGCGTGTGCGGAGTCGCGAGTGCGACTGGGGTGAGTGAAAAAACAACCAGATGCAAACAAAACCTTTTTGCGCGTGCTGAGCTCTATGCAATATAATTAAGCGATTCGTCGGCGGAGATGACACCTGTTTTCCACCCCGTCCCGTACCCGCCGGACCCGGGAGGATCCTCTGGCAGAAACGCGTATTCAAAGCGACAGGCTGTTCTATGGCTGGGTGGTGGTGGCCGTTTTCCTGGTCATTGGCATCACCCTGTACGGGATACATTTCTCGTTCGGCGTATTCTTCAAGTCCATCGAGAGCGAGTTCGGCCTCACCCGTGCCGCTACTTCCGCCATCCTCTCCGCGAACATGATACTGGCCGGACTGTGGTCCTTCTTCGCCGGCTGGGCGCTGGACAGGTACGGGCCCAGACTGGTGGTCATGTTCATGGGCCTGTTCACCGGCCTGAGCCTGGTGCTGACCAGCCAGGCCACCGCCGTATGGCATCTCTTTTTTACCTACAGCCTGCTTCTGGGAATGGGAACCGGCGCGCTGTACGTGGTGCCTATGTCCGCGGTATCCCGGTGGTTCGACCGCAAGCGCGGTCTGGCGCTGGGGCTGGCCAGCCTGGGCATCGGTCTGGGCACCGTCATAATGGCGCCTTTTGCCACCTATCTTATCACCGGCCTCACCTGGCAGCGGGCGTACTTGATTATCGGCTTGATTGCGTGGGTGGTGGTGCTGCCCCTGTCCCAGCTGCTGAAAAGGGACCCGGCCGACGTCGGCGCTCTGCCTGACGGCAGAAGAAACGATGCGCAGAACCCCGGGGCCGGCATAGGTGACCCGAACCGGGCGCAGGCGCCTTTTTCCGTCCTGTTGCGGACGCGCAGCTTTGGCTTTCTGGTATCCATCTGGGTCCTCTTCGCCTTCTGCCTGTTTCTGGTGGTTACACACCTGGTGCCCCACATTACGGATATCGGCTTCTCTCCCGCGCAAGCGGCGGCGGTGCTCAGCCTGATGGGGGCCGCTTCCATTCCGGGAAGGCTGGTTATGGGTATAGCCTCGGACAGGTTCGGCCGGAGACTGGCGGTAATCATCTGCCTGCTGGCGCTGGCTGGCTCTATGGTGTGGCTGGTATGGGCGCACACGCTGTGGAGCCTGTACGTGTTCGCACTCGTATTCGGTTTTTTCCACAGCGGTCAAGGTTCCAGTGCCGCGGCCCTCATCGGTGAAACCTTTGGCACGGTGAACCTGGGCAAACTGTTTGGACTACTGGAGATAGGCTTCGGTATCGGGGCGGCCGCGGGGTCAGCCCTGGGCGGCATCATCTATGACGTCACAGGCCGTTACACCATCGCCTTTCTGGCCGGTGCCGGGGCCATGGTGCTGGCAAATATCTTTGTCGCTCTGGTGAAGCCGGCGACCGGACAGGCGACGTTGTGATGATACCGTCGGCGTTCAAGGAGAGGATATACTACGGATGGGTGGTGGTGGTTACCTTCGCCGTGGTGGGCACCGCCATCTGGGGGATACGCTATACCTTCGGCGTCTTCTTTAAGTCCATCGAGACCGAGTTTGTCCTCGGCCGCGCCGCCACCTCGGCCATTTACTCCGCCCAGATGGTGCTGGGTGGGGTGTTCGCCATTCTGGGGGGCTGGGCTCTGGACCGGTATGGGCCGAGGCGGGTTTTCCTTCTCATGGGTTTGTTCACCGGCCTGAGCCTTCTGCTTTCCGGGCAGGCCGGCGCGCTCTGGCAGCTTTTCTTCACCTACAGCCTGTTCCTGGCCATGGGCACCAGCGCCATTTACGTGGGGGTGATGTCCACGGTCTCCCGGTGGTTCAGCCGCAGGAAGGGACTGGCTCTGGGTATCGCCAGCATTGGGGCGGGGCTGGGGCCGCTGGTGCTGGCCCCCTTTGCCACTCACCTGATTGCCAGCTTTGACTGGCGGACGGCCTTCAGCATTCTGGGGCTGGTGGCGGTGCTGGTGGTGGTCCCGCTTTCCCGGTTGCTCAGAAAGGACCCGGAGGAGGTGGGTCTGCGGCCGGACGGCGCGGACACAGCCGGCTTAGCGTATGACAGGGGGGCCATCGCGCAGCATCTTTCGTTGCGGCAGGCATTCCGCACCCGCAGCTTCTGGCTGGTGGTCTCCTCTTTCTTTCTTTTCGCCGCCAGCCTGTTTCTGGTGGTTACTCACCTGGTGCCCCACATTATGGATATCGGCTTCTCTCCCGCGCAGGCGGCGGCAGTGCTCAGCCTGATGGGGGGCGCCACCATCATCGGCAGACTGCTGCTGGGCATCGCCTCGGACAGACTGGGCAGAAAGATGGCGGCTGTGCTGTGCACGTCGCTGCAGGTGGGGGCAATGCTGTGGCTGCTATGGTCCCGAGAGATGTGGGCGTTCTATCTCTTTGCAATCATGTTTGGGCTGGCGTGGGGCGGCATGGGACCCACGATGGCGGCCATCATCGGGGACAGCTTTGGTCTGAGGCAACTGGGGGCGATACTGGGAGTGCTGGATGCGGGCTTTAACACCGGCGCTGCGGTGGGGCCGGCGCTGGGCGGACTTATCTTCGACTTCAGGCAGAGCTATTTCCTGGCCTTCCTGCTGGGCGCGCTGGCGATGGTGGTGACTACGATGCTCATCCTGCTGATACGGCCGGAGACGGACAGGGGCAGGCGCTAGCTTGGTTTTGCGGACAATATAAAGAGTCTCAAGACCTGTCTCAGGGACGCTGCCGCGGAAGGCAGGGGAAACAGCCTAGCGGCCGTTCTCTCTTTCGCAGAGGGAAAGACTTGCCTGAAGCCTTCGCTCTAGAAAGGAAACATATTGGCGGCGAGCTGGGCCACCTTCATGGCGTAGCCGGGGACGATGCCCAGCACCAGCACGCCGAGGCAGCACACTGCCAGTGCCAGGCGCAGCTCTCCGGATGACGGCACCTTTTCCCCGGAGGGTGCCTGTCCCAGCCACATCACCTTCACCACTCGCAGGTAGTAGTAGGCGGAGATTACGCTGTTGATGACGGCGACGATAACCAGCCAGAGCAAATCCTGTTGTACCGCGGTGCTGAAGATGTAGAACTTGGCCATGAAGCCGGCCGCGGGCGGCATTCCGATGAGCGAGACAAGGCAAAGGGTCAGCGCCAGCGCCAGCAGCGGCGCCCGTTTGCCCATGCCGGAGAAGTCCTCGATGAGGTCGCTGCCCAGCTTGCCGGAGATGGCGATGATGGCGATGAATGCCCCCAGATTGGTGAAAGCATAGCTGGCCAGGAAGAACAGCACCCCGCTCTGACCCAGCGTGTTTTGAGCGGAGGCTACTCCCATTGCCGCCACCCCCACCATCAGGTAACCCGCCTGGGCGATGCTGGAGTACCCGAGCATACGTTTGATGTT
>CAZZAU010000163.1:0-3807 GCA_964652725.1 uncultured Dehalococcoidaceae bacterium
TTTTAAACTCCCCCTTATAACCCCCGCTTTACCAAGGGGGGAAACCAATCGTCTCCCTTTCGTAAAGGGAGATAGAGAGGGATTTATTAAATCCCCCTTAGTCCCCCTTTAGTAAAGGGGGAATCTATCACCGATTCTCAGACTATGGTCTGGCCGCCGTCTATATATAAAGTCTGTCCGGTAACGTAGCTGGAGGCGTCCGAAGCCAGAAAAACGGCGGCGCCGGCATAGTCCGGCGGGTAGGCCTCCCTGCCCAGCGGGATGCCTGCCTTTATCTTTTCCAGGTCTTCAGGGTGCTCGGCGAAGTGTCTCTCGTTGATGGGCGTGATGGTCAGCCCGGGCCCGATGGCGTTGACGTTGATATTGTACTGGGCCCACTCCAGCGCCATTGCCCGGGTGAGGTGGGAGACTCCGGCTTTGGTGGTGGCATATACCCCTCTTCCCGGTTGCACTATCTTGGAGAGTACGGAGGAGACGT
Source organism: uncultured Dehalococcoidaceae bacterium (assembly GCA_964652725.1). GTDB lineage: Bacteria > Chloroflexota > Dehalococcoidia > Dehalococcoidales > RBG-16-60-22 > CAZZAU01. Next base: position 479 of record CAZZAU010000163.1, read on the forward strand.
TGATGATTTTGCCTTTCCTCTGCTTTATCATCTCCTTGCCCGCGAGCTGGCAGCAGAAGTAGAGGCCTCTGAGATTGGTGGCCAAAACCCTGTCCCACTCCTCTTCGGTGAAGTCCTCGATTGGTTTGCGGATGATAACCGCGGCGTTGTTCACCAGGATATCTATCTTCCCGAACTCTCGCAGCGTTTTTTCCACCATGGCCGCCACAGAGGTCTTCTGGCTGACATCGGTGGGTATGGCTATGGTTTTGAAACCCTTCTGTTGCAGTGACTCGGCGGCTTCCCTGTCTTCTTCGGCGCGACGGTTGGCGATGACCACGGTGGCCCCCGCGCCTGCCAGTCCCTCGCTGATGCCGAAACCGATGCCCTGGTTGCCGCCGGTTACTATGGCGATTTCGCCGGAAAGGTCAAACATATTCATTACGGCAACATCCTCCCTGTGCTCCTGGTGCTACTTTATCTCGTCGAGGAAGCGCTTGAGCTTGCTCTGGAACTCCGGCTTCTCCCACACCCTCGGATTGACCAGCGTGCCCGGCTTTTCGCCCCGCATCATCTTGCTTATCTGGTCGCGTATCTCGTACCACATGGTGGTGTAGAACTCGTCGGTCAGGGCGATGGAGTGGGGAGTAACGATGACGTTTTCCAGCTTGAGTAGCGGGTTATCGGCGGAAGTGGGCTCCTGCTCGAACACGTCTATGCCGGCGCCCTGTATCCATCCCTCTGTCAAGGCCTTGGTCAGGGCCGCTTCATCCACCACCGGCCCCCGGGAGGTATTGACCAGGTAGGCCGTCTTTTTCATCTTTTTCAGCTCATTTTCGCCCACCAGGTGGAAGGTCTTTTCGTTCAAGGGACAGCTTATATTCACGAAATCTGACTCGCGCAGCACCGTGTCCATATCCACCAGCTCGACGCCCACATCGGCCGCGGCCTCCGGCTTCAGGTACGGGTCATAGGCGATGTGCTTCATACCGAAGGGTCTGATGAGCGCGAACATCTCGCGGCCGATGTTGCCCACCCCTATGGAGCCCAGCGTCTTTCCGGTAAGGCCGATGCCCGGGTACTTCTGCCTACCTTCCTGCCAGCGCCCGGCACGGGTTACCTTGTCTTTGATGAGGAGGCGTGTGGCCAGGGCCAGTAGCATGGATAGGATGCCGGTAGCCACCGGCCGGCGCACCGCCGGCGGCACGATGAACAGCGCCACACCGGCCTCGGTGCAGGCGGGCACGTCCACCATATCGTAGCCCACCCCTCCCCGGTGCAGGGAGAGGAGGCGGTCATTGCCCGCAAAGCTACGGCTGGTCCAGCCGGGGGCGAAGGTGATAACCATATCAAAGCCACGGGCCTGCTCTGCGCTTACCTCGGTCAGGTACTCCGGTATCATAGCCCATTCCACGCCCGGCATTTCGTCGAGCACTTTTGGCCCAGGTCCGGGGCTGACAGAATTGCCCTCTTTGTCGAAGAGGTCCCGGGTGACGGCGACTTTTGTTTTCCTTCCCATTGGTCCTGTCTCCTTCTGAACTCGCGCGGGTAATCAGCCGATCAGCGAGCGCGCTTTTTCGATGGCAGGGCGCAGCTTTTCCACATCGCCCCCGAGCACATAGCCGACCAGCAGCAGGTTATAGCCCTCTTTGGCCCACCTGGCCAGAACTTCGGGGGTGAAGCCGCCGATTCCGGCCACCTTGCCGGTTTCCCGGCATATCTGAAGTATCCGGCGGTACTTTTCGTCCATGGCCGGGGTATCAACCACGTCGGTCATCATGGCCTTGGGGTCAATGCCGCCGCTGTTGAGCGCCAGGTCAAACGGTCCTACGATGGTCCCGGTGACGCCCTCCAGCTTCAGGATGTGCCGCAGGTTGGCGATGTTCTCCGGGCTTTCCGTCTGGGGGAAGACCATGGTGTTGTTGTTGACGTATTCGGTCAAGCCGAGAAAGGGGACCTCGGAGAGCATGGGGAAGTCCACCAGATAGGGGCTCATGCCGATGGCAAAGCCGCGGTGGCCGATGGGTGGAAAGTAGCACATATCGACCGCGTGCGCCGCCTCTTCGGGAATGTTCACCAGGGGCAGCATCACGCCGTTGACTCCTGCATCCAGGTAGCAACGAAAAAAGGACGCTTTGTCCTCGGTGCGCATCAGCACCGGCATGTCCAGCCCGTTGCAGATGCGGAGGTATTCAAACACCGTCTCCTTGTTCATCAGGCTGTGCTCGGTCTCCAGCATGACGAACTCGTCGCCAAGGTCTTTCAGGGCTTTGACCACCTTTGCCGGGTCGCCCCCGGGGCCCACCAGCTGCCCGAAAGCTTTTTCGCCGGCCAGCAGTTTCTTTTTCAGGTTGTAGGCTGCGTTTCTTCCCAAGATGACCTCCTAACAATAAAATAAATAAATAATAGAATCACCAGCCGCCAACAGGGGCGAGAAAGAGTCTTGAGGAAAAGTTGGATGTGCTACCGGGGGCAATGTGGCACGGACGCTGCAACTACTAAATGGCATTTTCCCACTGCAAGGTTACCCTTTATGGCCACCGGGTGTCAAGAAAAACCGGCCGGTGGCCTAACTGCGCCTCGTTTTCTCCGTTGACAGAACACCGACAAAGTCGAGCAGGTCTCTCGCCTGCCGGTAGGTCATATAGTCTATCATCTTGCCGTCCAGTGCAGTGGCGCCCGCTCCCTTGCTCTGGGCTTCCTCGAAGGCGGCAACTACCTTCTGCGCCTGCGCCAGGTCGTCGTCCGACGGTGAGAACACCTCGTGGGCGATGTCTATCTGCGAGGGGTGAATGAGGCATTTGCCCTTGAAGCCCAGTTGCAGGGCCAGCAGAGCCTCTTTGCGGAAGCTGTCCAGGTCGGCAAGTACCCCGAAGAAAGCGGTGTCTATGGCCTGAATGCCGGCCGCCCTCCCGGCGATGGCTATCTGCGAGCGGGGGAAGAGCAGCTCCGTCTGTTCCGCAGAAATTGAGGCGGTGCTCCTGCCCATATCCCGGCAGTAGTCGCCGGCGCCGAAGCTGACACCCACCAGGCGCTCGCCCGCCGAAGCGATTTCGTAGGCGTTGATTATCCCTCTGGCCGATTCCAGGATGGGGATTGCCTTCACCGTGCCGGTGGCGATGCCGTTCTTCTCCTCTGCCACTGCAAGCATATCTTCCAGGCCGGCGATGTCGGCGCCTGTTTCCGCCTTGGGCAAGAGCACGCCGTGGAGGCCACCGGTCACTACCGAGCTAATGTCTGCGGCAGCGATGCCGGTGCTGAGGGCGTTGATGCGCACGAAAACGGCAGAACCGCCGGCCTTACCCGTCATGATGGCGTCGCGCACCATCGCCCGCGCCGAGCCGATGTCC
>CAZZAU010000163.1:3817-4040 GCA_964652725.1 uncultured Dehalococcoidaceae bacterium
CGCCGTCTCCTTATCCGCCATCGGCACGGCGTCTTCAAGGTCGAAGATGACGGCATCGACGGGCAGCGAGGCCGCCTTGGCTATCATTCTGGCGCTGTTTCCGGGCACGAACAGCATCGAGCGCAGAACCATCATTTTGCACATCTCCTTCGCCTTTTTGCACCGCCGCGACGTGGCCTCAGGCCCTGACCACCAGGGCGTCCACCGCCTTTATTCCCTTGCC
>CAZZAU010000164.1:0-4034 GCA_964652725.1 uncultured Dehalococcoidaceae bacterium
GCCCGCTTCCTGGACCTTTTCCACTCTCTTGAAGGGGGCATCTCGCTCAGCGTTGGCGAGCCTGATTCCTGCACTCCCTGGCACATCTGCGCTGCGGCGGTGACGGCGCTCAAAGAAGGCTGCACCACCTACACCCCGAGCGCCGGCTACCCGGAGCTGCGCCGGGCGGTGGCAAGGCACCTGGAAGAGCGCCACGGGATAGAATACGATCCGGAGACAGAGATACTCATCACCGTAGGTTCCAGCCAGGGAATGGACCTTGCCTTCCGTGCCGCGCTGGACCCGGGCGATGAAGTCATTATGCCCGAACCTTACTACATATGCTATCCGTCCTGCATTGCGCTGTCCGGAGGCATCCCGGTGACCGTGCCCACCCGTGCGGAGAACGACTTCAAGCTGGAAGCCGACGAGCTGGAGACCAGAATCACCCCGCGGACCAAGATGCTGCTTTTCGGCTATCCGGCCAATCCCACCGGCACGGAGATGTCCCGGGAAGACCTCGCCGGGATTGCCGCCGTGGCGGAGAAGCATGACCTGCTGGTTGTCTCCGATGAGATCTATAGCCGGCTTACCTACGGCGTGGAGCACACCTGTTTCGCCATCCTGCCCGGAATGAAGGAGCGCACCATCCTGCTGGACGGTTTCTCCAAGGCCTATGCAATGACCGGCTGGCGGCTGGGCTATGCCGCGGGGCCAGCGGAAGTTATCCACGCTCTGACCAAAGTCCTCCAGCATACCATGCTCAGTCCCTCAAGCATCGCGCAAAAGGCGGCACTACAAGCGCTCAAAGAGGGCGAGCCGGACGTCCGGCGCATGCTCGCCGAGTACGCCAGACGCCGCGAGGTAATCGTCAAAGGGCTGAACGAAATCGGCCTCACCTGCCATGAACCCAAGGGGGCTTTCTACGCTTTTCCCTCGGTCAAAATCACCGGCATGACCTCGGACGAGTTCACGGAGAAGCTGCTCCTGGAGGAGAAAGTGATAGTCATGCCCGGGACCTTGTTCGGCAACCTGGGCGAAGGCTACGTGCGCTGCTGCTACGCCACCGCCCTGCCCCAGATCGAAGAGGCCCTGGCGCGTATGGCGCGCTTCGTCCAGAGACACCGGGCCCGGGACTAGCCGCCGTGTCGCTTACCGTACTCACGCCACATACTTACCGTATCAGCGGGTGGGGCAGCGGGGTGTGGGGAGCCAATGTCTACCTGCTGGCGGACAGAGAGCCTACCCTGGTGGACACCGGCTTCAAAGGCCGGTCCAGCGCCATACTCGGCTACATTGCCCGGCTGGGCTATGCCCCTTCCGCCATAAGAAACATAATCATTACGCACCACCATGCCGACCACGTGGGCAGCCTGGCGGCGCTCAAGAAAGCCACCGGGGCCAGAGTCATGACCCACCCCGCCGATGCTCCCTACATCGAGGGGCGCCTTCCCCAGCCGGGACCGCAGAGCAGAATTATGTCACCCTTCCGCGGCTTCTGGGGTACGGCACCGGTAACGGTCGATGTACCCCTCAACGAAGGCGATGAGCTACCCCTGCTGGGTGGCACGCGGGTGCTCCATACCCCCGGCCACACACCCGGCAGCCTCTGCCTGCTGATACCGGGAGAGCGGTTGCTCATCGTGGGCGACGTTCTGGGCAACCGCTTCGGGCTGCACCTGCCGGCCCGCAAGTACACCGTGGACATCAGGCAGGAGCTCGATGCCATCAGGAGGCTGGCCAGGCTGGATTTTGACGTTATCGCTTTCGGGCACGGCGCGCCCATCACCTGCACCGCCAGGGCGGCGGTCGATAAGTACGTGGCGAGGCTGGCCGCCGAGACCCCGTAGTAAACCGCGCCTGCTCGGCCTCCTTCACTTTGGCCGGGACACAAGCCTTCCCTGGTTTGGTTTGACATTCCCACAATTTATCTTTAATATATAAATATACATATTCCCATATATAGAAACATATCAATACACAGTAGAGGACAGCAAGTGACACCAGACAAATCAGAACTTTACAAGCTCAAAGCCGAACTGTGCAAGACCTTCGCCGACCCCAAACGCCTGGCCATCATAAACGAGTTGCGCGGCGGCGAAAAGCTGGTGAGCGAGCTGGCCGGGGTGCTGGAAGTGCCGCACGCCGTGGCCTCCAGACATCTCGCCCTGCTGCGCAGTCGCGGCGTGGTCAGGCCGCGCCGGGAAGGCACCAGCGTGTACTACAGCCTCGCCGACCCCAAGATTGCCGAGGCTTGCGACCTCATCCATCAGGTTCTGCTCAATCATCTGGCGCAGAACCGTGAGCTGGCGGAGAGACTCATCGGTTGACCGGTCACGGCACCGGCGTGAAGACTACGGACGTTGACCTCGCAGTAACCCCTGAGGAGGAGTTATGAATAGAATCGGAGCCAGAGAGCGCGCCTTTCTCGAAGATAAATTTGCAGAACGGGTAAACTTCCGCAGGACGGAAAGAAAGCTGTACGGCCATGACATCGCCGCCATGCCCGGGCTGGTCAAGCCGCTGGTAGGCAGCACCGTTCCCGATGCCGTGGTGCAGCCGGAGACAGAGGAAGAGCTGGCAGCACTGGTGCGCTGGGCAGCGGATAAGAAAATTCCACTCACCCCCAGAGGCAAGGCCTCGTCGGGATACGGCGGGGTGCTGCCGGTGAAAAAGGGGGTGGTGGTGGACTTCTACCGTATGAAGAAAGTGCTCGCCGTGGACAAAGAAGCCCTGACCGCCACGGTGCAGGCCGGGGTGGTCTGGGAGAAGCTGGACAAAGAGCTGGCAAAGCAAGGCCTGACCCTCAGGCTCTATCCCAGCAGCTACCCTTCGGCCACGGTGGGGGGATGGCTGGCGCAGGGCGGCACCGGCATCGGTTCCTTTGAAGCGGGCTGGTTCCGTGACAACGTGGTCAGCGCCCGAGCCGTGCTGCCGGACGGCGGGGTGAAAGAATTCACCGGGCCGGAGCTGGACCTGGTGTCAGAGGCGGAGGGTACCACCGGCCTCATCAGCGAGATAACGCTGCGGGTACAGCCGCTGGAAGATATGGAAGTAGCCGCCATAGGCTGCCCTGACGCCCGTGATTTACAGCAACTGGTACAGTCTATTATCGAGGCCGCCCTGCCCGTATGGTCGCTTATGTTCATCAACCCGCGTATGGCAGAACTGAAGAACAAGTCGCCGCTGATGGAGCACCACGACCACCCGGCCGAGGAAAGGGTGCTGCTGCCGGCTTCCTACATTGTGACCCTGACCTTCCGCAAGAGTGATAAAAAGGCAGTGCTGGACAGGCTGCCCGAGCTGATGAAACCTTGCGAGGCGGAGCTGCTCAGCGACCGCATCGCCGAGCACGAATGGAAAAACCGCTTCAAGCTGATGATCGTCAAACGCCTGGGGCCGAGCCTGGTGCCAGCGGAAATCGTCGTCCCGCTTTCCAGCCTGGGCGACGTGATGACGGAGATAGAGAACAGGGTAAACCAGCCGGTGGTGAAAGAAGGGGTGGTCATAAAGCAAAGCCACAACGGCCAGCCGGAGGTAGTCATCCTGGGCTTCATCCCCAGTGACCAGCGCAAGTTCGGCTACAACTTCGTCTTCCCGCTGTCGCTGACCATTATGAATATCGCCGGGAAACACGGCGGCCGTCCGTACTCAACCGGGCTTTATTTCTCCCGCAAAGCCGACGAGATTATGGGCAAAGAGCGGGTGGCCAGGCTACGGAAATACAAGAAACAGGTGGACCCCGGGGGCATACTCAACCCGGGCAAGGTGCTCAATGGCGGCTTTCTGGGCATGGCAATGGGCGTGGCGGGGGCCTTCGAGCCTTTACTGCGGCCGTTCGGCAACTACGTCATCACCCAGGTGGCCGAGGCACCGGAAAAGCCGGTGCAGGGCATCCCCGCCGACGTAGCCTGGTATGCTTACAGCTGCTCGCAGTGCGGCTACTGCATTGACGAGTGCGACCAGTTTTACGGGCGGGGCTGGGAGAGCCAGAGTCCGAGGGGCAAATGGTACTGGCTGCGCGAATACATGGAGGGGCGCGAGAAGTGGGACCA
>CAZZAU010000165.1:0-4027 GCA_964652725.1 uncultured Dehalococcoidaceae bacterium
AGCTGATGACCGGCGGCTCTCCCCCGGTTTGCACCGGGGCGGTGCCGTGAGGGCGAATTGCCGGAAATAATCAGGTATAATGATTTCGGGGGCATCCTGCGGATGCCTAGGGGGGACAGGAACTAAGGCGCAAATGCGAGCCCCTGACCCAACACAGCGAGAGGAGTCTACCGGCGATTTGCCCGGCACCAGAAGCAAGTATGCAGTCTTCGCCCTGGCGGGCGTTGTTATCCTTGCCGGCCTGTATTTGCTGAGCCGGTACAATTACCTGCTCTTTCACAGCTTCGCGGAAGGCTTCAGCATAGTCATAGCCTTCGCCATATTCGCCATAGCCTGGAACTCCCGCCGCTTCCTGGACAATAACTACCTGCTCTTCGTCGGCATAGCCTACCTGTTCGTCGGCATCCTGGACTTCATCCACACCCTGGGCTACCGGGGCATGGGCGTGTTCCCCGGGTACGGCACCAACCTTGCCACCCAGCTATGGATAGCGGCGCGGTATATGGAGAGCCTGTCCCTGCTGGTAGCGCCGCTGCTGCTGCAAAGGAAACTACGCGTCAACCTGACCTTCCTCGTTTATGCCGCAATCACCACCCTGCTGCTGGCCTCCATCTTCCGCTGGAATATCTTCCCCGCCGCTTTTGTTGAAGGCGCGGGCCTGACTCTGTTCAAAGTAATCAGCGAATACGTAATCTCGGTGATTCTGCTGGGCGCCATCTGGCTGCTGTACCAGCGCCGCGCCGCGTTCAGCTCCGGCGTATCCCGCCTCGTGGTGGCCTCCATAGGCATAACCATCGCCTCGGAGATGGCTTTCACCCTGTACACTGACGCCTTCGGCGTGGCTAATATGGTGGGACACCTGCTGAAAATCGTCTCGTTCTATCTCATCTACAAGGCCCTTATCGAGATGGGACTAAAAAGCCCCTATGACCTCCTGTTCCGTAACCTCAAAAGAAGCGAGGAGCAATACCGCGGCCTCTTCGGCACAATGAGCGAGGGATTCGCCCTGCACGATGTCATCCTTGACGAGAAAGGGAAACCATCTGATTACCGCTTCCTCGAGATAAACGATGCTTTCGAAAAGCTTACCGGACTGTCTCGCCAGGATGTGCTGGGCAAGACGGTCAGGCAGGTACTCCCTGATGTGGAACCACACTGGATAGAGACCTACGGCAGGGTTGCTCTTACCGGCGAACCCATGCAGATAGAAAGCTACAGCTCCCCCCTGGGCAAATGGTACAACGCTTACGCCTACTCTCCGGCGAAAAACAGGTTCGCGGTGCTGTTCATGGACATCACCGAGCGCAAGCGGGCGGAGGAGGCGTTAAGAGAGCAGGAAGAGAAGTTCCGCATCGTCGCCGATTTCACCTATGACTGGGAATACTGGCGGGCCCCGGACAACAGCTTCATCTATATGTCCCCGTCCTGCGAGCGCCTGACGGGCTACACCGCGGAAGAGTTCCTCCGCAACCCTGACCTGTACTTCAGTATCATCCATCCCGAGGACAGACATGCGGCGGCAGGACATTTCACCGGGCAGACCCGTGAGTTCTGCGAGCTTGAGTTCCGCATCATACGGCGGGACGGGCAGGAACGGTGGATGAGCCACGTATGCCGGCCGATGGTGGACGAAGGCGGCAAGTATCTGGGGCGCCGCGCCTCAAACCGGGACATCACCGAGCGCAAGCGGGCGGAGGACGCTTTGAAACAGCGGGAAGCCGAGCTTTCCGCCGTGCTGGCGAGCGCGCCCATACTGATGCTGGTCATAGACGCCGAGCGGCGCGTCCTACAGGCCAATGACGCCGCCCTGAAGTTCAGCAACCTGTCAGCGAAGGAGCTGGTGGGCCAGCGGGGCGGCGAGGTGCTGCGCTGCCTTAATTCCATGAATGACCCTGCGGGCTGTGGCTTCGGTCCCGCCTGCGAAGCCTGCAGGCTGCGCCTGAGTGTGGCTGATACCCTCAATACCGGCAGAAACCATTATCAGGAGGAGTGGCACCTGCCCGTTAATATGGGAGGAAGGGAGGAAGAGATACATTTCCTGTTTTCTACAACCCTGATGGCCACCCCGGAAAAGCAGGTGCTGCTGTGCATCGAGGACGTCACCGAGTTGAAGAAGGCCGAAGACGAGCTGAGACGGCGCACCGCCGAGCTTGAGGCGGTCAACAAGGAACTGGAAGCTTTCTCCTATTCCGTCTCCCATGACCTGAGGGCGCCCCTGCGCAGCATGGAGGGCTTCAGCACCGCCCTGTTTGAAGACTGCGCCCACAAGCTGAACGACGAAGAAAAGCAATACCTCGCCTATATACGGGAATCGAGCGACCTCATGGCCAGACTCATCGATGACCTGCTCAAGCTTTCCCGGTTGACGCGGAGCGAGATGAACTACGAGAGGGTGAATTTGACTGAAGCGGCGCAAAAGGTCCTGGCCGGGCTGAAACAGGCCGAACCCGACCGCAGGGTAGAGGTGGACATAGCGCCGGATATGGTGGCCTACGGCGACCGCAGCCTCCTGTACGCGGTGCTGGAGAACCTGCTGGGCAATGCCTGGAAGTTCAGCGCCAGAGCAGACTCGCCGCGGATTGAGGTGGGCGCCGTGAACCTTGACGGTAAGCGGGCGTACTTCGTGCGCGACAACGGCGTGGGGTTCGATATGGCCTACGCCCACAAGCTCTTTCAGCCCTTCCAGCGTCTGCACAAGGCATCAGAGTACGCCGGGACCGGCATCGGACTGGCCACGGTGCAGCGCGTTATCCACCGGCACGGGGGTAGGGTCTGGGCGGAAAGCGGGGTGGGGAAGGGGGCCACGTTTTATTTTACCCTGAGCTAGGGGACAGGAGGGAGTTTTGGACAAGAGAAATATACTTCTGGTGGAGGACAACCCCGGGGACGTGGAGCTTACCAGGCGGGCGCTGCAGAAGTCAAACATCAGCAACGGGCTCATAGTTGTCGAGGACGGGGTGGAGGCGCTAAAATACTTCTTCGGAGAGAACGGCAAGAATGGATGCCCGCCGGATGAGCTGCCAGTGGTAGTCCTGCTCGACCTCAAGCTGCCCAGGGTGGACGGGCTGGAAGTGCTGCGCAGACTGCGGTCCAGTGACAAGACCAGGTTGATACCAGTGGTGGTGCTCACCTCTTCCAACGAGGAGCGGGACATCGTGACCAGCTATGACCTGGGCGCCAACAGCTTCGTGCGCAAGCCGGTCAGGTTCTCCGAGTTTGCCGAGGCCATCAGGCAACTGGGACTCTACTGGCTTATACTGAACCAGCCGGCCCCGCACGGGCCAAGGAAGAAATGAAGCGTTTGACAGTGCTTCTGGTCGAGGACTCGGCGCAGGACGCCGCTCTGCTGCTCAGGGAGCTGCGCAAGGCAGGCTATGAGCCGGTCTACCAGCAGGTGGAGAGTGCCGACGATATGGCCGGCGCTCTCGACGCGCAGTCCTGGGACATCATCATCAGCGACCATTCCATGCCGAGCTTCAGCAGCCTGGGTGCGCTACGCATATTGCGCGAAAAGGGCTTTGACCTGCCCTTTATCATCGTTTCCGGGCAGATTGGCGAAGATACCGCCGTCCAGGCGATGAAGGCCGGCGCCCATGACTACATAATGAAGGACAATCTCAAGCGCCTGGGCCCGGCCATAGAGAGGGAGCTTGAGGAGGCCGCCAACCGCCGCCGGCACCGCCGGGCCGAAGAGGAGCTGAGGCAGAAGGAAGAAGAGCTCCGTCTGAGCAAGGAGATTGAGGCTCTGAAAGACGAGTTCATCGGCATGGTATCCCACGAGCTCAAAACGCCGCTCACGCTCATCATCGGCGGTCTCAGCGTCGCCACCACCGAGGGGGTCAGCCAGGAGCAGGCCCGCGAGCTTATCGGCGACGCCATCGCCAGCGCCGAATCTCTTGCCGCCATAGTGGACAACCTCCTGGAGCTCTCCCGGCACCAGTCCAGCCGGCTCACCCTGCACGCGGAACGGACTGACATCGGGCCGGTGCTCCGGTCCGTGCTGCAAAGGCTGGAGAGAAGGTCAGCC
>CAZZAU010000166.1:0-3972 GCA_964652725.1 uncultured Dehalococcoidaceae bacterium
CGCCGCAGTAAGCGCAGGCAGGTCTTTGGCGGGGAAAATGCCCCCGCCGATGAACAGCACGTCTTTATCGCTTCTCTCTTTGAACAGCCTGATGGTCTTCTCGAAGAGCATCCGGTGTCCCCCGGAGAGACAGCTCAGCCCGATTACGTCCGCATCTTCCTGGATGGCGGCTCCCACTATCTGCTCCGGGGTCAGCCGCAACCCCAGGTAGATGACCTCCATCCCCGCGTCCCGCAGGCCCTGGGCCACGGCCACGGCGCCGCGGTCATGCCCATCCAGCCCCGGTTTGGCAATCAGGACTCTGATGGCTTTGTCTTTCATGGCAGCCTTCTTCCCTGGTGCACAGCGGTTTATCTCAGCGAGATGGTCTCCCGGTACTCGCCGAACACTTCCCGCAGAGCATCTGATATCTCTCCCACGGTGGCATAGGCCTTCACCGCCTCGATGAGCACCGGCATGATGTTCTCACCGCTGCGCGCCACTCTGCGTACTTCGTCGAGAATGCTACCCACCTTCCCGCCGTCCCTCATCGCCCGCAGCTTCTCCAGCCGCCCCAGCTGCTTCCTGGCCACGTTTTCATCGATTTCCAGCACCTCCGGCTCGCCGCCGCCGTCGCCGGGGAACTTGTTCACGCCCACCACCACCTGCTCGCCGGAGTCCACAGCTTTCTGGTAGTCATAGGCTGAGCTCCTGATCTCGGTCTGGATGTAGCCCCGCTTTATCGCCTCCAGGGCGCCGCCCATCTCATCGATGATGCTGAGGTAGCTGTTTATACCTTCCTCTATCCGGTTGGTAAGCCACTCGATGTAGTGCGAGCCGCCCAGCGGGTCCACGGTATCGGCCACCCCGCTCTCGTGGGCGATTATCTGCTGGGTCCGCAGCGCCACCTGGACCGCCTCCTCGGTGGGCAGAGCCAGGGCTTCGTCATAGGAGTTGGTATGCAAGGACTGGCAGCTCCCCAGCACGGCCGCCAGCGCCTGTATGGCCACCCGGACCACGTTGTTAAGCGGCTGCTGCTTGGTCAGGGTACAGCCGGCGGTCTGCACATGGAAGCGCAGCATCATCGACCTTTCGTTGCGGGCGCCGAACCTCTCCTTCATTATCTTCGCCCAGGCGCGGCGCACCGCCCGGAACTTGGCCACCTCCTCGCAGAGGCTGGTGAAAGAGGCGAAGAAGAAGGCGAACCGGGGAGCAAAGGCATCCACCTCCATCCCCCGCGCCAGCATTGCCTGGACGTAGGCGATGCCGTTGGCCAGGGTGAAAGCCGCTTCCTGAACGGCAGTGCAGCCGGCCTCCCGCATATGGTAGCCGCTGATGCTGATGGAGTTCCACTTCGGCATATGTTCGGCGCAGTAGGAGCAGATGTCCGTGGTCAGTCGCAGAGACGGCTCCGGGCCGAAGATGTAGGTGTTCCGGGCGATGTACTCCTTGAGGATGTCATTCTGTACCGTGCCGGAGAGCACTCGCTTGTCCACGCCCTGCTTCTCGGCGGCGGCGATGTACATGGCGAGGATGATGGGAGCGGTGGCATTGATGGTCATAGACGTGCTTACCTCGCCGAGGGGGATGCCGTCCCAGAGCTCCTCCATGTCCTGCAGCGAATCTATGGCCACCCCCACCCGGCCCACCTCCGCCAGCGCCAGGGGGTGGTCTGAATCATAGCCCATCTGGGTGGGCAGGTGGAAGGCAACGCTGAACCCGGTCTGGCCGTGCTGGTAAAGGTACTTGTAGCGCCGGTTGGTCTCCTCCACGGTAGCATAGCCGGCATACTGGCGCATGGTCCACAGCCGGGTACGGTAGCCCGCGGGCATGATGTTCCTGGTGAAGGGATACTCCCCGGGAAGGCTCAGGTCCCGTTCTTCATCCGGCACGTCTTCCGGCGTGTACAACTTCTTGACCGCAATCCCGTCGACCGAAGTCCGGAACTCCTCTTTTCTCTCCTGCGCTTCCGCCATAGTCTTTACCCCCTGGTCACAGATGGCTAGATTTCGAACTCTTCCACGGGCGCCGCGGGTGCCAGCCGTCCTTTCTTGGAGACGGCAAGTTTTCTTATTTTGTCAAAGGCTGCGAGATTGGCCCTAACTTTGCTCTCCGGCAGTCTCTGCGTCATTATGTCAACTATCGCCTGGCGCGAGATGCGGGGACAGAAGGCGGCCACCGCGCCCAGCGCCGCCATATTGATGGCCCGCAGCTCGCCGACCTCCATAGCGGTCAGATAGAAAGGCAAGCTGACCGCCCGTTCCCAGGGCACGCTTTCCACCAGGCCGGCATCGACGATGACCAGCCCGTCCTCCTTCATTTCCGCCAGGTTGCGATTGCAGCCCACCTGGGTAAGAGCGATGAGCAGGTCCAGCTTCATCGCCCGGGGGTAGTCTATTTCCCCGTCGCTGATAATCACGTCCGAAGTGGAGTTGCCTCCCCTGGTTTCCGGCCCGTAGCTCTGGCTCTGGGCCACGCAGTTGCCGTCCAGAAGCGCGGCCTCGGCCAGTATTATTCCGGCCAGCAGTATGCCCTGCCCCCCGGAGCCGGCAACCCTTATCTCATACCTTGAGCTTGGTGCCGAGAACTCTTTCGTATCGTTCATGATAGGTAGGCCTGTCCCTGTCCACCAGGACACCGGTTACTATTTTGCCCTCCAGCTCTGCCTCGCTCATCCCCTTGGCCTTATCCCCCGGTACTGCATTGTCCTTCAGCCACTCCATTATCTGCACCGGGGAAGCCGTGCCCAGGAAGCGTCCGGAGTAGGTCACGCACGGCGCCACCACCTCCACCAGGCTGAACCCCTTCTTCTTGACGGCCCGGTCGATGAGACGGTTAAGCAGCTGCGTATGGTACACCGTGGCCCGGCCCACGAAGGCGGCACCGGCCGCCCCCACGATGTGGCTGATGTCAAAGGCCGGCTCCAGGTTGCCGTAGGGGGAAGAAGCCGTCCTCACCCCGGGAGGCGTGGTGGGGGAGACCTGACCGCCGGTCATACCGTAGACCTGGTTGTTGATGACGAAGCTGGTTATCTCCACATTGCGCCGGGCAGCATGAATCAGGTGATTGCCGCCGATGGCTATGGCGTCGCCGTCGCCCATAACGGTAAGCACCTTGAGCCGGGGATTGGCCAGCTTGATGCCGGCGGCAAAAGTGAGCGCCCGGCCGTGGGTGGTATGCAACGTGTTGAAGTCAACGTACACGGGGAGGCGGCCGGAGCAGCCGATGCCCGAGATGAGCACGATGTCATCCTTGCCGTAGCCCATCCCGCCGATGGTCCGGATGAGCGCCTGCATGAAAATCCCGATGCCGCAGCCGGCGCACCAGATATGCGGGAACCTCTTGCTGGAGCGGAGGTATTTATGCACCGGATGTACCGTTTCCCTCACGGGTATATCTCCTCCAGTTTGGCCAGGATTTCAGACGGCGTTATCAGCGTGCCGTCAACCTTGTTCAGGGTAGCCACCTCACATTCGCCCTGGTTGACCCGCTTCACCTCGCGGGATATCTGGCCCACGTTGAGCTCCGGCACCAGCACCTTGCGCGTACTGTCCAGGATTCCGGTGATGGTGCGGCGCATAAAGGGCCAGATTATCTTGAGCTTGACCAGCCCCACCTTGAGCCTCCTTTCCCTGGCCTCTCTCACCGCACGCAGGGCGGCCCGGGCCACACAGCCGTAGGCAATCACCGTTACCTCCGCATCTTCCGTGTAGTAGGCGTCAAACCACTGCAACCGGTCGAAATCCCGGGATATCTTGGAGAAAAGGCGGTGTATTAGCGGGCCCACCTCGTCCTCCCTGACGGTGGGATAGCCGCGCACATCGTGGTAGAGGCCGGTTACGTGATAGCGGTAGCCGTCACCGAAGGCGGACATCGGCGGCACGCCCGTGCCCGGGTCGGCATACGGGATATACCACTCCGGAGGCACGCTGGGGCGCGGTCTATCCTCGATGGCTATTTCACCCGCGGCGGGCGGGGTCATCCCCTCCCTCG
>CAZZAU010000167.1:0-3913 GCA_964652725.1 uncultured Dehalococcoidaceae bacterium
TGGTGATCTCTCGTCTTAGAAGGATACAAAAACTGCCTTCGCTTGTCCGCTCTTTGGCATGCCGGAAACGCTCTATGCAGCAGCCTAGCGAGACCATTAGTAAATGAGCCTTTACCATCTCACCGGGAGCTCGGGAACCTTCGGTTATTTCTGCGTATCTAACCCGTCCATCACCTCCCTCGTCACTTCCTGCCTATCCTATCTAGCTTCATTTTAGGACGCACCCCCGGCATGGTCTGTGACTTTTGTCTCTCTCGCCGGCAAGCCTCGGGCGCGGCAGAAACTCTAATCCTTTTCAAACGCCGGTCTCACGCCTCTCTAACCCGTTTCCTCCCGCATACGTTATAATGCAGCAGGAATGCATGACTATTGCGAGGATGGCACTGCTTGCCCGCATGCCGTCGGCTGTCCGGCCGGCTACGACGCACCGTGGAGACAGAGCAGAAGCCACACGCCTTGAGGCGAAAAGATGTTGTGTCCGATGGCTAGGTGCCCGCACTACCTGAAGGCCACCAGATACCGCCGCAAATGCTACTACGAGCCGCAGTGCTGGCGCGGACGGCTGGACGCCTGTTGCCTCGCCTCTGCGCTGAGGTTGCGCAAACCTGGCACAAGCCTGCCGGGCCTCAGCCGGCTCACCACCAGCCGCTGAGAACTGCCCTTCCCGCCGGGGTGTACCGCACTCTCCCCTGCTCTCCGTTTCCACAGGCTTGACAATGGCCGCACAAACCCTCATTATTGCCGGAGAGCACGTATAAGCAGCCTTTCCAGGAGGAGAGGCGGAATATCACGGGGAATGCGTTAAGGCTATGAGAGTTGGCCCCCTGGAGATAGCACTTATCATAATCATAGTCATCGTGAGTGCGCTGGCGGTGCGCATGATGCGCACCGATAGAAAGAGGCGGGACGCACAGCCTTCTCCGCCGGGGCCCACCCGGCAGACAGAAGCCCGGCCGGGAAAAATGCGTCACCGGCTGAGAAAGCTGGGTCTGACCCTTACCGCTGGCGGCATACTGCTTTCGATCGCCGGGATAAGCATGTTCAAATGGGCAGTACAGAGCTATGTCTGGGCGCTTTTTGCCATCGCTCTCGGCGCCATCCTGCTATTTTTCGTCAGGAAGAAATAGGCCCGGTTGCCGCTACCAGTCCGAACTTGCCCGGGACGCGGCGAAGAAAGTATAATGGCACAGACACAACCGGGAAGGAGCGCTATGCTATGAAAGCAGCCGTCGTCAAAGGCAAAAGACTTATCGCGTACGAGGAGGTACCCACGCCATCCGTAGAGCCGGAAACGGTGCTGCTGAAGACGCGGTACTGCTCTATCTGCGGCACTGACCTCGAGTACGTGGACGGTCAGATGCACGGCAACCCCATCAAGGCAGGAGCCATACTGGGCCACGAGTTCTCGGCGGAGGTAGTGGAAGTGGGCGAGGGGGTGGATGAATGGACGGTGGGCGACCGCGTCACCATGGGAGATTTCCCCCCACCTTGCGGCCAGTGCTACTACTGCCGGCGGCAACTGCACCATCTCTGCCAGGGTAAGGACACATCACCGAGAACGCTGCCTATAGTGGTCAGGGACTACGCACACAAAATCGGCTCAATGGCCGAGTATTTCGTCAGGCCGGCCACCGCCGTCCAGAGAATACCCGACCACGTTTCGGATGAAGAAGCGGCGCTGGTAGAGCCATTGCGCACCGGAGTAAGCGCCATAAGAACCACCGGGCTAAGGTCTGCGGAGTCAGTAGTCATCATCGGGGCAGGGAAGATAGGGCTGGGGACGGTGCTTTGCGCCAGAGCCACCGGCGCCTTTCCCATCATCGTTATCGACCCCATCAGGGCACGTCTGGACAAGGCCCTGGAAATCGGCGCCGATGCAGCCCTGAACCCGGGCGAGGTTGACACCGTCTCCAAGGTGGTAAAGCTCACCGGGGCGGGCCCGGATGCGGTCATTATTTGCGTGCGCAGCGGGGACGTCCTTAACCAGGCCGTGGACATGGTCCGGCGCGGCGGCATCATAGGTCTGGCCGGATACGGTCTGCCCACGGAAATAGACCCCATGGTCTGGTGGAAAAAGCAGGTAAAGTTCACCGCCGTCGCCGGCGGGTTCGGCGGGCCCAGTGGACTCATATACACCGCTATGCGTTTGATAGCCAGCAGGCACGTTGACGTCAGGCCGCTCATCTCCGAAATCATCCCGTTAAGCGAGGCCCAGAGAGCGTTTGATTCCATGTACAGCGGCGCTAACCTGGCTCCCCTGCTGAAGGCGTGAGGACGTCAAACGGGGGTCTGTACTAACGAACCGACACCGACAAACATCCCCAGAAGCACCAGGATTACCACCATGACAATCCATCCCACGATGGCAGTACTGATGGCGCGCCAGGTGGAGAAATCCAGGGCCTGCCTGATGGCTACGATACCCGCCACCAGGACCCAGATGGTGGCGCCAAACGCAACCAGTCCGCCGAAGAAGGGCACAAAGGAGAAGATTCTCAAAACGCCCGGAGAACTGGCGAAGCCCAGGGTGCGCAGCATCTGGCCATAGGTCACCTCGGTCTCAGCCACCTTGAATATGAACTTTCCGACCAGATAGGTGATAAGAGCCCAGACGAGCCAGCCGACAACCGAGACTGCCGCGCCCGCGAGCAACCCCCATAGCAGCCACAGTGGCCCGTTGGACGCCAGGCCGCTTATCCCGGCGCCGATGCCCGTGGCAACGCTGGCAATCACCACCACGCCTAGCGCCTGCCCGTTCGCCCGGCTGTCCGCTTCTACGTCCTCGTACAGGTCCACATCCAGACGCGAGGCCAGGACCATCTTGCGCCAGATGCTCGGGCACTGCGGTTCTTCTCTTTGTCTTTCTTCTGCTTCTGTCATCTCCCGTCTCCTGAGTACGCGATTAACAGATATTAATCACAACGTGCGCAGCTTGTCAACCGGCTGGCGGAGACCTCCGGCATGCGCCCGGACTATTTGCCGCCGCACATGCTAGAATACTGACATGCAAGATGACCTCAGCGACACATCCCGCGCACCGGCCGGCCGGAGTCCATCAGGTCTGCTCCCGCTTTCCCACCGCCGCCCGGCCCTGCTCTTCTGCGCGGCCAACTTCCTTTTCTGGGCCGGCCTTTATCTCTACGTCCCCATCCTGCCGGTTTATGTCCAGTCGGCGGGGGCCGGTTTCTCCCTGGTGGGTGCGGTCATCGCCGCCTATGCCATCCCGCAGGTGCTCCTGCGCATACCCATTGGCGTATGGTCGGACAGGCTGGGCAGGCGCAAGCCGCTGGTGGCCGGCGGCATAATCTTTACCTCGCTGGGCGCGCTCGGCCTGGGGCTGGCGTCCAGCCCGTGGCTCCTTTTCCTGGCGCGGATGACCACCGGCATCGGCGCGGCTACCTGGGTGGTGTTCACCGTGTACTTTGCCGCTTACTACCCGCCTGAAGACAGCGGCAAGGCCATAAGCCTCATCAACTTCGTTCAGGGCGGCGCCCTGGTGGCAGCCACCGCCGGGGGTGGGCTTCTCGCCGCCGCCCTGGGACCACGCCAGACTTTTGTCATCGCCGCCTTTCTGGGCGTCCTCGCCCTCGTGGCTTCGTCGATGGCCGGGGAAAGCCGCCCTCCGGAGAGGAAAACCGCCTCATGGCAGGGCTTCACGAAGATAGCCACGCATCCCGTGCTGCTCACGGTCTCACTTATGGGCATCCTGTTCCAGTTCGCCGTTTACGCCGGGCTGTTCTTCTTTGTCCCCATATACGCGGCAGAAATCGGCGCCTCCAACTCTGACCTGGGCGTCATCACCATGATAAACCTGGGCTTTTCATCCTTTGGTGCCCTGGCCACGGTCTGGGTGTGGCGGCGGTGGGGCTTCAGGGCGGCCATATTCTGGGGTGCGCTGCTGGTCAGCGGCAGC
>CAZZAU010000168.1:0-3905 GCA_964652725.1 uncultured Dehalococcoidaceae bacterium
CTATCCGGCAGCTGGGTACCCACGAGGTGGAAGTCAAGCTGTTCAAGGACGTGGTGCTGGCCAACAAGAAGCACCTTGACCTGGTCCTGAACGATGCTTACAAGCTCAACTCCTACTATATGGGCATGGTGGACGAGAACAACAAGGTCAACTTCTACGAGGGCAAGCTGCGGGTGGTGGACCCGCAGGGGAAAGAATACGCGCGCTTTGACCCAGAAGACTACGTCGACTACATCGGGGAGTGGGTGGAGCCCTGGACCTACATACGGCTCACCCACCTCAGGAAGATAGGCTGGAATGGCCTGAACGATGACCCGGGGACGTCCATCTACCGCGTGGGCCCCCTAGCCAGGTTGAACGCCGCCGAAGGTATGGCCACGCCGCTGGCCCAGAGAGAGTATGAGGCGATGTATGACGCTCTGGGCGGCAAGCCCAGCCACTATACCCTGGCCTTTCACTGGGCGCGGCTGATTGAAGCGCTTCAGGCCGCGGAAGATATGCAGAGAATCGCCAGCGACCCCCTCTTGACCAGCAAGGACATCCGGAATATGAACTTCAAGCTAAAGCGAAAGGGCATCGGCTGCGTGGAAGCTGCCCGCGGTACGCTCATCCACCACTACGAAACGGACGAGCGGGGACTGATGAACCAGGCCAACCTGATAGTGGCTACCCAGCATAACGCCGCCCCCATCTGTCTCTCGGTGAAGAAGGCCGCCCAGGGATTCGTCAAGGGGCCGGAGGTGAAAGAAGGGCTGCTCAATATGGTGGAGATGGCCTTCCGTGCCTATGACCCGTGCCTGGCCTGCGCTACCCACGCACTGCCCGGGCACCTGCCCCTGACGGTGAACATCAGAGACCGGAACGGCAACATAGTCAACACCGTCAGCAGATAAGCGGCAATGAAAAAGGTCTATATTATGGTCCTGGCCGCCGCGCTGCTGACCGGTGTTCAGGCTGCCGGCTGCTCCGGGGAGCCTAAGGTGTATACTGACCCGGAGGAGCCCGTAACCGTGCAACCCAGCCGCGAGTTCATCATCGCCACGGCATCCAATCCGCCCACCGGCTACCAGTGGCGGGCGACTTATGATGAGAACACGCTGAAGCTCGTATCCAGCACCTTTGAGTCCAGCCGAGCAGTGCAAAACGGCGAAGAAAAGGTGCTGCTGCAGCAGCATTTCCGCTTTCAAGCCCTGCGGAAAGGGCAAACCACCGTCCGGCTTGAGCTGAAGGGGCCGGATCTGGAGCATATCTGGCAGCAGAAGGTCTTCAGCGTCACCATCAGGTAGCCGCGGTTATTTTTCACCCAGCAGGTGACAGTTCACGCAGCTTGGCATCGGCTCGCCGGTCAGGGCCGCCACCACATTCTGCGCCCCCAGTACCGCCATATCTCTCCCCGTCTCTCCGGTCTGGGTGCCGATGTGAGGCGCGACTATCACATTGTCCAGCGCTAGCAGAGGGTCGTCCGAGGGGATTGGCTCCGGGTCAGTAACGTCAATCGCCGCTCCCCGGATTCTTCTCTCCTTCAGCGCCTCGTAGAGTGCCCTCTGGTCCACCACGCCTCCCCTGGCCGTGTTGACCAGTATAGCCGTGGGCTTCATACAGGCGAGCTCCCCGGCCCCTATCAGGTGCCTGGTGTCCTTTTTCAGGGGCACGTGGATGCTGACGAAGTCGGCGGCCCGGAGCAGGGAGGGGATGTCCGGCATATATTCGACTCCCAGCTCGGCGTCGTCGGGACGCCGGTTCACATTGTGATAGATGACCTTCATTGCGAACCCCCTGGCTCGCCGCGCCACCGCCACCCCTATCCTGCCCAAGCCGATGATGCCCAGCGTCTTGTGGTGGACATCCTGGCCCAGCATCTCCAGCGGGCCCCACATCTTCCAGCCCCCTCTCTTGGTCAGCTCGACCATCTCCACCAGCCTGCGCGAGATGGCCAGCATCAGGGCAAAAGTGAAATCGGCGGTGCTCTCGGTGACCACGCCGGGGGTATTGCCGACTTTTATGCCGCGGGCGGTAGCCGCCTCGACATCGATGTTGTCATAGCCCACGCTGACGTTGGCAATCACCTTGAGCCCGGCGGCCGCGTCCATCATCTCTCCGTCCACCGCGTCCGTACCCCAGAGCAGTATGCCGTCCGCCTCCGCGATGCGGCGCATGAACTCCTGGCGCGGCGGAGTATCCGCTTCCTCCCAGACGTCTACCTGCGCATGCTTTGCCAGCAGGTCCAGTGCTTCCGGGTCCATCCTCCGGGTGACAAATACCTTCGCCATTTGCATCTCCTGCTTAGCTGAGTGGACGTCCCCATCATAGCTGAAACCAGCCGCCTGTGTCCACCACCTATTGCATCCCAATTATTGCCGGAGACGCGTGTTGACTTCCCTCCACCACCCGCCTAGAATACTGGTCAGCGGAAGAAGGAGGTATCATCGGTATCATGGCAACAATAAAACATGAGCACACCCACCTGACCAGCTCGGACCCGGATGCAACGGTGGATTTCTACACCAGGGTTATGGGCGCCAGGGTCACCAGGGAGATGCAGAGCGGCGGGCGGAGAATGGTTGACCTTGACCTGGGAGGAGTACCGGTGCGGGTCTCCGGCTCCACCGGCGCGGATAACGTATGGACCGGCCCTCGCTTCGGGCTGCACCACCTCGGCCTGGAGGTGGACAACCTGGACGAGTTCGCCGCCCGCCTGGAGGCCTCCGGGGTGGAGTTCGTGGTGAAGCCCACCCAGCCCCAGCCAGGGGTGAAAATCGCCTTCATCAAAGGCCCGGACAACGTGCTGTTTGAGCTCATCGAGAAGAGCAGCCGCTAAGGGAAGCCGCTACTGCCAGGCAGCCTTGTGCCGGGCGAGCTCCGCCGCTACCTCCACCGCCGCGCGCATGTTGGCCGGGTCGGCGGTGCCTTTGCCCGCCTTACCGTAGGCGGGGCCGTGGCTGGGGGTGGTGATGATAACCGGAGAGCGGGCGAAGATAATCACGATTTCCCCGAAACCGGCCATCTTGAGGGCGATGTTCGCCTGGTCGTGGTACATATTGACCACGCCATCATACTGGCCGGCAAAGGCGCGCACATATACGGTGTCGGCGGGGATGGGGCCGGCCACATTGATACTCCCAGCTTTGGCCTCCGCAATGGCGGGCGCGATATGCTCGATTTCCTCCCGCCCCACCAGCCCGCCCTCCCCGGCGTGCGGGTTCAGCGCCGCCACCGCGATGCGGGGCTCTGCCACGCCGTACATCCGCACCGCCTCATACAGCAGCGTTATGGCATCGAACACGCTTTCTCTGGTGATATAATCGGGCACCGCCTTAAGCGGCACGTGCTCGGCGATGGTGACGCGGAAGATGTTGCCCATCCTGGCCACCGACTTTATGCCGGGCGCCTTGAGCTGCTCGCGCAGGATTTCCGTCTCATCGTTGCGTTTTCTGCCCCCCAGATACAGGGTTTCTTTGACCAGCGGCCCGAAGGTCACCGCATCCACCCATCCGTCCCGGGCCAGCTTCGCTGAGAGTACCAGCGCCTCGGCGGCCATCCTTCCCGCCTCCGGGTGGGGACGGGCCAGATACAGGAAGTCCTTGCCGCCCTCTCCCGTGTCCAGCACCATAACCCGAGCGCCGCTCCCGGCTGCTTCTCCGGCATCTTCGAATACGGGCAGGTCAAAAGGGACATTCAACGCCTCGAAGCTGGCGCGCAGCACCGCGGCATCACCCACGGCCATAATACGGCAGTCTGCCGGCGGCCCTTCTTTGATCACTTTGACCAGGATTTCCGGCCCGATACCGGTGATATCGCCCGGTGTAACTGCAAGCAACGGTTTCTCTCTATTTGCCATTTCGGCTGTCCTGTTCCTCTTCTCTATCTAGCAAGCCGCCGCCGGTTCTCTACCATAACACTGGCCA
>CAZZAU010000169.1:0-3903 GCA_964652725.1 uncultured Dehalococcoidaceae bacterium
CCGACAATTAAGTCGGCCGCGGAACTTGACAGCTTCGTGCCACCCGACCCCGACCTGCCCTGGCGATACACGGAGCTCGAAGCGGCGGTGAAGAGATTCAAGGGCAAAAGGGCAGTCATCGCCGGAATAAGGCCATTCTTCTCCGTAAGCGACAGCCTCCGCGCGCAGGACGAGCTTTTCAAGGATATGGTGAGAGACCCCGGCCTGGTGGACAGGCTGAACGAGATTGCCGATAACTACTACGCCAAATATGTGAAGAACCTGATTGACACCGGCGTGGACATTGTCATCGAAACCTCGGACTGGGCCTTCACCCACGGACCGATGGTGTCCCCCAAACATACGGCAAGGTTCATCGCTCCCAGCCTCAAGAAGATAGCCGATTACTGCCACAGCCGCGGCGTGCCCTGCTTGAAGCACACGGACGGCAATATCTGGGCCTTGTTCGACATCCTTCTGGAAGCAGGGGTGGACGGTGTCAACCCCATCGACCCCGTGGCGGGTATGGACCTGGGTGAAGCCAAGGCGAAGTACGGCAAAAGAGTCTGCCTTATGGGCAATGTGGACTGTGGCCAGCTGCTCGGCGAGGGGAGCAAAGAAGAGGTCCGGGAGGCGGTAATAGACTGCATCCGCAAGGCGGGCAAGGGGGGAGGGTACATCTGCATGTCCAGCAACACCATCCACGGCGCCGTCAAACCGGAGAACTATGAGGAGATGGTGCGCACCGTAAGAGAATACGGCAAGTACCCGCTCTCCGTATAGCCGGTCCGCAGCCCTCTTTCCCTTCCAGGACTTTGGTCATATGAAGAAACCGGGACTTTTTCCCTATTGATTTTCTGATGAAATAGTCAGTACCCTGAAGTATGCCTGAACGATTCGCTGAGCTGGAGGCTATTGCCAGAGGAGTGCAAGCGAAGCATGACAGGCTGCTCCGTTTTTCTGAGAACGTGGTTGCAGAAACGGCGCGCATCGCCAGGGAACTGGACATTCCGGAAAGCGATATCCAGAAATGGCTGGCCGCCAGAAAGGTGTCCCGCGCACCGGGCAATGGCAACCTGTCATCGCTGCTGGCCAGACTGCAGCGGAACCGCGGGGTGCAACGGCTCTCGGGCTGATACTCCCGGATACGCACTCAAGGCAGCTTCACAGGACTCAAAGCCAGAAGCGGAATGCAGTCAGCGTTACCGCCGGTAGAGCGCTGCAACCGGACCGCGCAAAGCAACGGCCAGGAAGGGCTAAACGTTGTTGTCCTTCTTTCGGGGCGCAGCCCCCTTTTCCCTTTCCTTTTCCTCCGCTTCCCGGCCGCCATCGGATACTTCCAGGGAATACTTTTCCGCGGTGAAAGGCGAGTAGCCTCTGGAGACCAGCTCGCCGTTCTCATAGATATCAAGGGCCGTGCCGCACTTCGAGCAGCTCTGATTTCGGGGAAACCGGAGCGACCAGCCAAAGAAGTGTACGCCACACTTAGGACAAATGCCTTCTAACATAACTTCATTTTACCAGTCCGCCTTATGTGGCGTGTCAACAGTACTTCGGTGCATCTACGGCACCCCGCAGTACCACATCATCCACACGGGTCGCGCTTTTCGGTGTTTTTCAGAAACGCCAGAAATTCTTCTTTAAGCTGGGGATAGAGCACCGCCCCCTTGAAGCTGCGGGGAACGGCAGCGAAGCGCAGAAAGTCCGGGCGAGCGCCCTTGGACACTTCGGTGCGGGCTTCGGCGAGAAACCGGTCCCTCAGCACCGTTTCCATCTCGCGCACTGCCCCGTTCAGCTCCAGCGTCACACAGCAGCTATCCTCGTGCTCGCTTTGCCATCTGATGCCCACCACGGCCAGGTAAAACTGCTCCCGCTCCAGGCCGAAACGCCCGGCGAGGAACCCGCTAAGCTCAGCGGCCACCTGTTCATAGGCATAATTGGCCCCGCCCCGTACCAGCAGCGCCGAATCGCGGGACATCCAGTAGTAGTCAAGCTGGCCATCTTTTTCATTCCGCAGGGTGAACACTATGTCCCTGAGCCCGGTATACCAGCCCTCCCGGAACACGGCCATGGTGGCCGCGGGGTCGCCAACGTAGTGGTTCATCAGATTGGCGCCCTGGGTGATGAGATAGCCGGGCTCACCCACCTCGCAGGGGCGGAAGTAGCCGGCGCTGGCCGGGTCAATGGCCTTCATCACCTTGAGGCGGGTGAAGGGAAAGTGCTCCCGGCCGATGTAGTAGCCCACCGCCTCTTCGTCCCGGTAGCGGTGTGTCCACCCCGCCTCGAAAGCACCCAGAACATCAGGCTGTGGCAAGGTCGCGGGTATGCCCAGGACCTGCAGACAGGTCTCGGTGGAGCCGAAGCGCACGTGCGGCACCCGCCCGGCGAACCTGAGCAGGCGCTCTATGGTGGTACGCCCCACCGGCGCGGAGCCTATCAGGATTTCCGTCTCCCGCAGCGCTTTTTTCAACTCGGCCTCTGCCACCGGCAGCCCAGCGCTGCCGGCCAGGGACTCCAGAAAATCGATATGCCGGGCAACTATGGAGGTGACCAGCAGGTCTCGCTTGCGGCCGGCCGCCTCCGTCAGAATCTTCCAGTACGGGGTTGTATAGCGCTGCACCAGGTTGAGAACCGTCCCCGGACGGCGTGTGGCCCAGTCGGCCAGGGCGGAGGAGTTGGTATGGTGCAGGGGATTGACCAGCAGCAGGTCCAGGCGGGTCTCTCCGGTTACGCCCAGAAAACTCTCAAAGGTGAGCCGGTTGGCCAGGTAGCTGCGGTGAGGGAGGCTGGCGCCCTTCGGCTTGCCGGTAGTCCCGGAGCTGAAGATGACCATCTTCTCATCATCATAGCCGAGGGGTGGATACGCCGGTTCCGGTGACGGTATCTTCTCCTCGATGCTTTCCGCTTCCAGGAACAGCGCCCGCGGCAGGCGGCGCCAGAGTTCCTGCGCCCGGGCGGCAAATCCCCGGTCATAGATGACCAACCTCGCCTCCGTAACCTGCGCTTTGTAAAGCACGAAGTCGTCGTCGTCCGCCTGCCAGTTAATGGTCACCGGAACGCAGCCGGTGAAGGTGCCGGCCAGCCTGAAAGCCAGGTCATAAAGGCTGTTGCCGGAGAAACAGTGCACCATCCGGTCGCCCCGGGACAGGCCCAGCCTCCTGAGGCGAACAGCAGCCGAGCGCGTCAGTTCCAGAAACTCTCCCCGGGTCAGGGCGCGTTTGTGCACCTCGCCGCCGGCGGCGACGGTATAGTAATTGAGGAAAGGGCTATCCGCATCCGCGAACGCAGCCAGGTACTCCTCCACCGGCGAGGCAAAAGGACTCAAAGAGGCTACAGGTTCTCCGGTGGTCAGCAGATAGAGGGACTGTTCCTCCGGCCCGGGCCGGTCTTGCACCATTTTCGCACCGCCAAACACATACTAACCGGCTTGCACCAGCTCCAGCAGCACCCGGCCGGTACCTTTCGGGTGCAGAAAAGCGATTCTGGTGCCCTCCACGCCGCTTCTGGGCTTCTCGTCGATGAGCGGAATCCCCTGCTCAGCCACCAGCTTCAGCGCCGCTTCCAAGTCGGCCACTTCCAGGGCGATGTGGTGCAGTCCTTCACCGGACTTCTCGATAAATCTGGCCACGGGGCCGTCGGGGGCGGTGGACTCCAGCAGCTCCAGTTTGCTTTCTCCCACCGGCAGTATGGCCGTCCTAGTCTTCTGCTCTTCGATTACCTCTATCCCCTGGAGCTTCAGCCCCAACACCCCGCTATACAGCCGCATAGCCTCGTCAATGCTGCGCACGGCAATACCGATATGATTTATTTTACCTATCATCTTCTCTTTCCTCCACCCCGGCGCGGATGAAGCTCACGATTTCAGGCAGGGGGGTTCCCGGACCGAAGGCCTTTGCCAGCCCCGCCGCAGTAAGCGCAGGCAGG
>CAZZAU010000170.1:0-3820 GCA_964652725.1 uncultured Dehalococcoidaceae bacterium
GGCCCCCTGTCTTCAAGGAAACATAAGAAATCATACCACCACCAAATGAAAATACAAGGGTGCAGCGGTTGTTAGACAACCTCCATAAGAAACAGATGAAATATGCAGTCCTGATTATGGATGGCGCCTCCGGCTGGCCTCTGCCGGAGCGCGGCGGCAGGACCAGTCTGGAGCTGGCCCGCACTCCCAACCTGGATGCGCTGGCTGGAGAGGGCGTGGTGGGACTTGCCCGTACCGTGCCGGCGGGGATGGAGCCCAGCAGTGCCTGCGCCTGTATGTCCGTGCTGGGCTATGACCCCCGGAAATACTACCGGGGCAGGGCGAGCATAGAGGCCGCCAGCCTTGACATCCCCATCGCCGGGAGGGAGGTGGTGTTCCGCTGCAACCTGGTGGGCGTCAGGGAAGGGCGGATGCAGAGCTACAGCGCCGGCTATATCAGTTCCGAGGAGGCCAGGGCCCTGGTGGCGGCACTCAACGACCGGCTGGGCAGCGATGAGGTGCATATCTTCCCGGGGGTGGGCTACCGCAACATCTGCAAGCTCTCCGGCCATCCGGAAACCCTGGAGGCGGTGTGCACTCCGCCCCACGATATCCCCGGCAGACCCGTGGCCGATTATCTGCCCCGGGGCAGGGGCAGCGACCTGCTGCGTGATCTTATGGCCCGTTCCGAGGAAGTGCTGCGGGACCATCCGGTGAACCGGGAACGGCTGGCCCGCGGCGCCGTACCGGCCACTATGGTCTGGCTTTTCTGGGGCAGCGGGCCATTGCCGGCGGTGCCTTCTTTCCGCCGCACCTACGGCCTGCGGGCCGCGATGACCTCCGGCGTGGACCTGCTCCGGGGACTGGCCCGCATCCTGGATATGGACGTGCTGGATATCGCCGGGGTTACGGACAATTTGGACAATGACTACGCGGCGCAGGTCGGCGGCGCGCTGGAGGCACTGGCCAGCCATGACCTGGCGGTGATACATATTGAGGCCCCGGACGAGGTAGCCCATGACCGGGACATCGCGGGCAAGGTCGAGGCCATAGAGCGCATCGATGCTGAGGTGGTGGGGCGGCTGCGCTTCTGGCCGGGAGAGCTGCGCCTTCTGATAATGCCGGACCACCACACCCCCGTACAGGTGCAGACGCATACTGATGACCCGGTGCCGTTTCTAGTGTGGGGAGCGGGGCTGACGGGCAACGGCGCTTCCCGTTTGACCGAGGCTGAAGCCGGGAGGACTGGCTTTTTGCTTGAAGAAGGGTATAAAATAATGGGAACGTTCCTGGAGAAGAGCGGAGACTGAATGGCGCTGATAGTGCAGAAATACGGCGGCTCCTCCGTGGCGGACGCCGAGAAGATCAGAAACGTGGCCGGGCGCATCGCCCGGGCCAGAGACAGGGGGGACCAGGTGGTGGCGGTGGTTTCAGCTATGGGGGACACCACGGACGAGCTTCTGGCGCTGGCCTACCGGGTGGCGGAGACGCCGCAGAGCCGTGAGCTGGACGTCCTGCTCTCCACCGGCGAGATGGTAACCAGTACCCTGCTGGCCATGGCACTGCACAGCATGGGCTATCCGGCCATCAGTCTCACGGGGGCCCAGGCCGGCATACGCACTGATTCGGCATACAGCCGGGCCCGTATCCTGCAGATTGAGCCGAAGCGCGTACTGGCCGAGCTGGAGAAAGGCAACATCGTCATCGTGGCCGGCTTTCAGGGCATCACCGATGATATGGACATCACCACGCTGGGGAGGGGTGGCTCGGACACCACCGCCGTAGCGCTGGCGGCGGCGCTGGAGGCCGGCGTTTGCGAGGTCTATACCGATGTGGAAGGGGTTTACAGCGCGGACCCCAGGCTGGTCTCAGGGGCCAGACGGCTGGATGAGATACACTATGAGGAAATGCTGGAGCTGGCCACCTACGGCGCCAGAGTAATGCATCCCAGGGCGGTGGAGCTGGGGGAGCTTTTCCGCATACGCATCCTGGTGGCCTCCAGCTTCACAGACAGTCCCGGCACGCTGATTCACGGAGGGGTTACGATGGAAGTACGCAACAAGGTGAGGAGTATAGCCCACAACCTGAACGTGGGCAAGATAACCGTGGTCGGGGTTCCCGACCGTCCCGGCATCGCCGCGGCCGTGTTTCTGCCCATGGCCAAAGCGGGGATCAGCGTGGACACCATCGTGCAGAATGCCAGCATTCAGGGCATCACGGACCTCACCTTTACCGTGGCCAGAGATGACCTGGGCAGAGCTATGGAGGTGGTGAAGCCCATCGCCGGTACCATCGGCGCCAGAGACTGCGTGAGCGATGAGAAACTGGGCGCGGTGAGTATCATCGGCACCGGCATGCAGAACACCCCGGGGTTTGCCGCCCGTATGTTCGGCACCCTGAGCGAGCACGGCATCAATATCCAGCTTATCACCACATCAGAGATACGGATAACCTGTATAATCGATGCCGCGCAGGTCCCGGAAGCGGTGCGCGCCTTGCACCGCGCCTTTGATATCGAAGAGGAGCAGAAGTAGCCTAGACCGCTACAACCTCTTTAACTTCGGGAACGTGTTCCTTCAGGATTCTCTCTATGCCCATCTTCAGGGTCATGGTGGACATCGGGCAGCCGGCGCAAGCGCCGGTCAGCCTTACTTTGACGGTGCCGTCATTGACCTCCACCAGTTCTACATCGCCGCCATCAGCCTTTAGCTGGGGGCGAATTTTATCCAGTACTTCAGTCACCTTGTCCTGCATTATCAGCTCCTTAAAAAACCAGGCTCTTATACTATTGTAGACTGCCGCCCCTTTTCCGTCAAACCGCTTTCCCTCCGGCTTTGTTTGCATTTGGTTTTTTCACTCATCCCCTCGTGTCCCTCTCAAACAGGATCGTCCTTCATGCTCCATTGTAATGATGTTTGAGAGGGGAAAGAATTGGAGAGGGGGCAGAGGTGAGGTACCAATTACTAACCATACCAAACAAAACCTTCCCGCCACGCTTGTGTGCGAGGGACGGTTAGGGTAGAATATAATACCTAAAACCGTGCGACCTTTGGAGAGAACCATGACTTATCAGGAACAGAGTCTGGCCAGCCTGAAACGCCAGCGCACCAAACAGGCCATAGACCTGGCCATGCAGGGCCGGTGGCGGGAAGCCATCGCCGTCAATAAGTCCGTGCTGGAGCACTTCCCGGACGACGTGGACAGCTACAACCGTCTGGGCAGGGCCTGTATGGAACTGGGCGAATATCCGCAGGCCAGGGAAGCCTACGAGAAGGCCCTGGAGCTCGACACATTCAACACCATCGCCAGAAAGAACCTGCAGCGGCTGAACCATCTGAGAGAAACCGGGATAAGCGGAGAGGCATTGCCGCGGCGGGTTGAGCCGCAGCGGTTCATCGAGGAGATGGGCAAGACGGGGACGGTCCACCTTTACCACCTGGCGCCCACCCACATTCGGGCGCGGCTGGTGGCCGGAGACGAGGTGCAGCTAAAGGTGGATGGCCCCGGCCTGGCGGTGGTGGACAACCGGGGCGAGTATATCGGCCGGGTGCCGCCCAAGAACGGACAGAGGCTGCTCAAGATGATGGAGGGAGGCAACCGGTATTCGGCGGCGGTGGTCAGCTCAACCGAAGACGACATGACGGTCATCATCCGCGAGACGTACCAGCATCCCAGCCAGCAGGGGAAGGTCTCCTTCCCGTCCCGGGGGGTGGAAGAGCTCAAACCCTATGTGGACGAGAGGGTGTTCCAGCTGGAGTCCGAGCTGGAAGAGATAGCGTCCGATGAGCCCGGGTACACCATTATCGGCGGGGAAGAAATAGAGGTGCTGCCGGAAGAGCAA
>CAZZAU010000171.1:0-2038 GCA_964652725.1 uncultured Dehalococcoidaceae bacterium
TTCCCGCTTGACCTGCTTCAGATTTGATAGTAACCTATTCAGTTTTTAAGGTGCGGAACACATACTAAGACGGCTTGGTGATGAGCACCAAGCCGTCTGCCTGGTTCTCTCACCGTAGCCTTTGACTATGTGTTCTTCGTCATACCAAATATAATATACTACCCGCGGAATTTTTTGTCAATAGCACACCACCAACAATTTTTGCCCTGCGGGTTGTGCTCTGCCTGCCGCTGTTGTTATAATTCGTGCGTAGCCGGGTTTTTCCGGTGTTTCATTTTAAGGAGCAATACAGAATGCTGAAACATAAACTGGCAGAGGTGCTGGCCCGGGCCGCGGCGGAAGCCCAGAAAGCAGGCAAACTGCCCCCGGTGTCTCTGCCCGAGGTGACCGTCGAGCACCCGCAGAACCCGGAGCACGGTGACTACGCCTCTCCCCTGCCCCTGAAGCTGGCGCGGGTCACCGGGACCAATCCCATCGTCCTGGCCGGGGATATCGCCGGGTTTATTCCTCCCACCCCGGAGGTGGAGCGCATCGTGGTGGCGCCGCCGGGTTTCATCAACTTCAACCTGAGCACCGGATGGCTGGCCCGCCAGGTGGACGCCATCCTAAAAGCGGCGGGCAGCTACGGCAACATCGGGCTGGGGCGGGGCCAGCGGGTGCAAATCGAGTTCGTCAGCGTGAACCCCACCGGGCCTTTGCATGTGGGCCACGGCCGCGGCGCCATACTGGGCAGCGCTCTGGCCAGCGTCCTCACCGCCGCCTCCTATCAGGTGGAGAGAGAATATTACATCAACAACGCTGGCAACCAGATAGAGGCCTTCGCCCGCTCCCTGCACGCGCGCTACCGGCAGGGCCTGGGCCATCCCGTGCCGATGCCCGAGGAGGGCTACTTCGGCCAGTATATGATCGAGCTGGCCGGAGAAATCATCGCCGAACACGGGGCGCGGTTCCTGGAGCTGCCCGAGCCTGAAGCCGTCTCCCGGCTGGGAGAAACCGGCGTGGAAAAGATGGTGGCCCGCATCAAGGCTGACCTGGAGCGCCTGGAGGTGTTCTTTGACGTGTGGTTCAGCGAGCGCAGCCTCTATGAGAACGGCCGGTACCAGGAGGCCATGTCCCTGCTCCAGCAGGGAGGGTACCTCAGCCAGCGCGAAGGCGCCACCTGGTTCATCTCCACGGCGCTGGGCGAGGACAAAGATAATGTGGTGGTGCGCAGTGATGGCTCGCCCACCTACTTCGCCGCGGACATCGCCTACCACTACGACAAGTTCGTCAAGCGCCGGTTTGATACGGTGATAAACATCTGGGGGGCGGACCATATGGGCCACGTCTCCCGGATGAAGGCGGTGGTGGGGGCGCTGGGCATTGACCCGGAGCGACTAAAGATTATCATCTCCCAGATGGTATCCCTGCGCCGGGGCCAGGAGATGGTGAAGGTCTCCAAGCGGAGCGGGGACATCATCACCCTGCGCGAGCTGGTGGACGAGGTGGGCAAGGACGTGTGCCGTTTCTTCTTCCTCTGCCGCTCCGCCGATAGCCAGATGGACTTCGACCTGGAGCTGGCCAAAAAACAGTCCGCGGATAACCCGGTCTACTATGTCCAGTATGCCCACGCCCGCATCGCCAGCATCCTGCGCCTGGCCCGGGAGCGCGGCATAGACTATGAGGATGGTGATGTCTCTCTGCTGACCTCGGAGCCTGAGCTGGCCCTGGTGCGGAAGATGCTCCTCCTGCCGGAGCTGGTAGAGACCATCTCCCTGGCGCTGGAGCCCCACCACCTCACCTACTATGCCCAGGACCTGGCCACCGTCTTCCACAGCTTCTACAAGCAGTGCCGGGTGGTGTCCAAAGACGAGGCGCTGAGCAAGGCGCGCCTGAAACTGGTCAAGGCCGCCCAGACGGTGCTGGCCCGCACCCTGAATCTGATGGGAATGACCGCCCCGGAAAAGATGTAGGCATTCCTGTCAGGGGCAAACTCACCTTGTCGCCAGCCTCCCCTTTATGTTACACTTGGCAATTGAGGCAAGTTATCAGGCAATGA
>CAZZAU010000171.1:2048-3799 GCA_964652725.1 uncultured Dehalococcoidaceae bacterium
CCGGAAAAGATGTAGGCAGCGGCATCTTTACGGCTGTGATTCGGAGCCAAGCGCTTTTTCCCAGGCTATGGCCCTTACCGGGGAACCGTCCTGACCTTCGAAGGGGATGGGCAAGGCCATGAAATTAACCCGGTTCGCAGTCAGCAGGTGCTGATTGACGATGTATTCAAACTGTATGATGCCGGCGTTAAAGAAGACGTAATGGGTGGTATGTTCTTCCGGCGGCAGCTTCTCCCCGCTGCCGGAGGCCTCGTACCGCAGCAGGTAATCACAGGGGAAGTCTCCTCCCCAGGCTTTGATTTTGCGTCTCACCAGCCACTCGCAGGCATCCCGCGCCATATAGGGCGATTTGCCCCAGAAGTCCCTGGTCATATAGTCGGCTTTCAGCGGCCAGTCCGTCCGTATCAGGGCGATGTCTCCCTCTCTGATGTGCTGGCCGTGCCTTTCCAGCTCGGCGGCGGTTACGCCATCGTTCGTCCCCAGGTGGGACAGGTTGACCACGGCCGCTTCGCCGTAGAACTTCTCCAGGGGGACTTTGTCTATGGTGAGACCGCCGGGCAGGAAGTGGAGGGGGGCGTCAACGTGGGTGAAGCTGTGCGGGCGGAAACATATGTGCCGCTCCAGGAAGTAGTCCTTCTCGTGGGTGGTCCTGGTCTCGTATTTGACCGGCCAGCGCCACTGGTCTCTGATGGTGAGGGTCAGGTCCACGAATTTCCACATATTGCGTTTCTCCTTTCCTGCCGTCTCTGGGTGTGCGTGAAGTAACCGGGCCGCCCCCTTTTCCCTCCTCAAAAAATATCAGGAAGAGGGGCTTCGCCCCTCCTGGACTTCCCCGGAACCTATACCTTCGGCTTTTTTTTATGCCAGTCCGTGGCCTGCTCGTAGGCATAAGCGATTTTTAAAATCGTCTCTTCGGCGAAGGGCCTGCCGATTATCTGCATACCGATGGGCAGTCCACTGGCGAAGCCGGCGGGAACCGAGATGGCGGGCAACCCGGCGATGTTGACCGGCAGGGTGCAGACATCGCTCAGGTACATCTGGAGCGGGTCGTCCGTCTTCTCCCCGATTTTGAAGGGGACGGTGGGAGAGGTGGGGGTAATCAGCACGTCATATTTCTCGAAGGCCTGCTCAAATTCGCGCCTTATCAGGGTGCGCACTTTCTGGGCCTTTAAGTAATAGGCGTCATAGTATCCCGCGGACAGGGCGTAGGTGCCCAGCATGATACGCCGCTTGACCTCCGCGCCGAAGCCGTGCTGGCGGGTCTTCTCCATAGACTCCCACATAGTGGCCCCCTGATAGGAGAAGCCGTACTTAACGCCGTCGTAGCGGGCCAGGTTGGCCGAAGCCTCGGAAGGGGCGATGATATAGTAAACGGCGAGGGCGTATGGGGTGGAGGGCAAAGACACCTCCCTCTCCACCTCCGCCCCCATTTCCTCCAGCTTGCCGATGGCGGCCTCCATGGCCGCGGCCACCTCCGGCTGCATACCCTGCACAAAATACTCTCCGGGCACGCCCAGGCGCAGCCCCCTGATATCGGGCGAGAGCGCCCGCGTGTAGTCCGGCACCGGAGAAGGAACAGAGGTGGAGTCCCGGCTATCGTGGCCGGCAATGGCGTTGAGCACCAGGGCGCAGTCGGTCACATCCCGGGTGAGCGGCCCTATCTGGTCGAGCGAACTGGCAAAGGCCACCAGCCCATATCGGCTGACCCGGCCATAGGTGGGTTTCAGACCCACCACGCTGCAAAACCCGGC
>CAZZAU010000172.1:0-1661 GCA_964652725.1 uncultured Dehalococcoidaceae bacterium
GAAGGAGCCAGGGCGATGATGGGATGGTCGCCGTGGGTACCCCAGCGCGCCTGCATGACATCGGCCTGGGCGGCCTGGGTGGGCAGCCCGGTGCTGGGGCCGGCCCGCATAACGTCCACGATAACGCAGGGTACCTCGGTCATGCAGGCGAAGCCGATGTGCTCCTGCATCAGGGAGAACCCCGGCCCGCTGGTGGCGGTCATGCTCTTGCGCCCGGCCAGGGAAGCCCCGATGACCGCGCCCAGGGAAGCTATCTCATCCTCCATCTGGATGAACACCCCACCCGCCTCCGGCATCTCCCGGGCCATAATCTCCATTATTTCCGTGGCCGGGGTGATGGGGTAGCCGGCGTAAAAGCGGCAGCCGGCCATAAGGGCGCCCTGTACGCAGGCTTCATTTCCCTGGAGAAGCACTTGTTTCTGCGTAGTTTTCATTCTCCTCGGTTACCACAATGGCAAAATCGGGGCAGCGCATCTCGCAGAGCCCGCAGGCGGTACATTTCTCGGGGTATTTGAGCACGGGAAAAGAGTCCTCGTCTTCCTCCAGAGCCTTCCTGGGACAGAAGGCGACGCAGATGCCACATTTCTTGCACCACCCCCGGTAGACCTCAACCTTGTTCATATGGCCGCCGTTATTATATTCCAATCCAGCACCGGGGCACAAGCGCAAGTCAAAACGCCCCTTACTTGAAGATGCCCGGTTGCTTTGTTAAACTTGGAAATATGAGTGACCGGACACTTGCTTCCCTTTATTCTAACACCAAACCCCCACCCCGGACACGCCGGACAGAACAATGAGAACCGAGCTGTCCATCCGGAAGCTGCGCAGCGACTTCGTGAGGAAGGTGGAGGAGGTCAGCGGGCAGAGCCTTCTTTCCTGCAACCAGTGCGGCAAGTGCTCGGCGGGCTGCCCGATGTGTTTCGCCATGGACCGTCTCCCCAACCAGATTATACGCCTGGCGCAGCTCGGGCTGGAAGATGACGTGGCCCAATCCAATACCGTCTGGATATGCGCCTCCTGCCTGACCTGCTCGGTGCACTGCCCGCGGGGGGTGGACCTCGGCAGGGTCATGGAGGCCATAAGACTGGTTACCCTGAGGAAGAACCTGGACTACCTGGAAGCAGCCAGAATGCCCGCCTCCGCTGCGGCCGACTTTCCCCAGATAGCCCTGGTCAGCGTTTTCCGGAAACATACCGCCTGAGGAATTATGGAACTGCACTATTACCCCGGATGCACCCTCAAAACCCGGGCCAGGGGGCTGGAGGACTCCGCCGTTGCGGCGCTGGCCGTCCTGGACATTCAGCTCAGGGAGATAGAGCGCTGGAACTGTTGCGGCACGGTCTACTCGCTGGCCGAGGACGACCTGGTGCACCACCTGGCCCCGGTGCGCAACCTTATCCGGGCCAGGGAACAGGGCGCGGATAGAATAGCCACTCTCTGTTCCTTTTGCTACCATACGCTCAAGCGAGCCAACTTGCTGCTACGGAATGACGCTGCAAAGAGGAAGACCCTCAACGAGTTTATGGAAGAGGAGGCGGACTACGCCGGAGAGACGGAGGTGGTCCACCTTCTGGAAGTGCTGAAAAGAGAAATCGGCTGGGAAAAGGTGAACAAGCAGGTCAGGGCGCCGCTCGAGGGGCTGAAGGTGGCCGCCTACTACG
>CAZZAU010000172.1:1671-3781 GCA_964652725.1 uncultured Dehalococcoidaceae bacterium
TGCACCCTGCTGCGGCCCAGGGAAATCGCCATCGACCAGGTGGAAAGGCCCACCGTTCTCAACGAGCTGGTAGAAGCCGTCGGCGGGGAGGCGGTGGACTTCCCCTACGCCACCGAGTGCTGCGGCTCCTATCAGGTGGTGAGCAACCCCGAGTTCGCCGCCCAGCGTGCCCGGGAGATTCTGGGTTCGGCGGCGAGAAACGGCGCCGATTCCCTGGTGCTCAGCTGTCCACTATGCCATTTCAACCTGAGCCAGCACCAGCCCGGGCTGGTGCAGCGCTACAGCGATTTCACCGCTATGCCCATCCTCTATTTCACCCAGCTTCTGGCGCTTGCCTTCGGGATTGAACCTGCGGTGTGTCATTTCGAGCTGGACGGAATCGACCCCCTGCCCCTCCTCAGGAGCAAAGAGCTGGTGCCGTGACAGGAAGAGGGCACGGATGACAGTAAAAAAGGCTCTGGTAATCGGGGGAGGGGTGGCCGGGATTCAGGCCGCTCTGGATATCGCAGATGCCGGCTATAAGGTATTCCTGGTGGAGAAGGACTCCAGCATCGGCGGTCATATGATACAGTACTCGGAGGTCTTTCCCACCCTGGACTGCCCCCAGTGCATAATGACGCCCAAGATGGTACAGGCCGGCCAGCACCCGAATATAACGCTGCTGACCTACTCGGAGGTGGACAAGGTCTCAGGGGAGGCGGGGGACTTCACTGTCCGGGTCAGGCAGAAAGCATCTTATGTAAACTGGGATAAGTGCACCGGCTGCGGGCTGTGCCAGACCAAATGCCCGGTTACCACCCCCTCCGAATTTGAGCGGTGGCTCCCCTTCGGCCCGCGCAAGGCCATATACATCCCCTTCGGCCAGGCCGTACCCAATAAGCCGGTCATCGACCGCCAGACCTGCCGCTTCTTCACCCAGGGCAAATGCAAGGTCTGCCAGCGCCTCTGTCCCACCGGCGCCGTTGACTATGAGCAAAGGGAGACCGCGGTGGAAATAAAAGCGGGCGCCATAATCGTGGCAACCGGGTTCGAGCTCTACGCAAAACAGGCTATACCTGAGTTTGGCAACGATGCCGACATCGTGGACGGGATCGAGTTCGAGCGTATTCTGTCCCCCGGAGGCCCTACCGCAGGAGCGGTGATGAGGCCCTCCGACCGCAAGACTCCTGAAGAGATAGCCTTCATTTCCTGCGTGGCCTCACGTGACCCCGAGCAAGGCGTTCCCTACTGCTCGCGGGTATGCTGCATGTACCTGGTCAAGCAGGCCATGCTTTACAGGCACGCCGTCCCCGGCGGCCAGGCCTATATTTTCTATATGGATATCAGAAGCACCGGCAAGGGCTATGAAGAGTTCGTGCAGCGAGCCGTGGAAGAAGACGGAGTGGTGTACCTCAGGGGCAGGGTCTCGAGAGTTTTCCGGGACGGGGATAAGTTGAAGGTATGGGGAGCGGATACTCTTACCGGGAAACGAATAGAGGTCTCCTGCGATATGGTGGTGCTGGGCATGGCCATGCTGCCCAACCCGAAAGGCGTTGCGCTGGCCCGGATACTGGGCATAGCCACCGATGAGCACGGCTTCATCGCCGAAGCCCACCCCAAGCTCCGCCCTCTGGAGACATCGGTGCCGGGCATCTTCGTCGCCGGCACGGCCCAGGGCCCCAGAGACATCCCCGATTCCGTGGCTCAGGCCAGCGGAGCCGTCAGCAAAGTCCTGACCCTGTTCTCATCCGCCGGGCAGGCGCAGGAAAAAGTATTGCAGAGATGAAAAGAAAGCGCATCGGGGTTTTCGTCTGCCACTGCGGGCAGAACATCGCCGGCACTGTGGACGTGGAAAAGGTGGCAGCAGACATCACCGGCTCTACCGGGGTGACCCATGCCGAGCACTACATCTATATGTGCTCCGAGCCGGGACAGGAGCTGGTCAGAAAAGCGATAAAGGAGAGGGGACTTACCGGAGTGGTCATGGCCTGCTGTTCGCCCTCCCTGCACGAGCGCACCTTCCGCGGCCTGGCGGAGTCGGAGGGGGTTAACCCCTACTACTGCGAGCTAGCCAATATAAGGGAGCAGTGCAGCTGGCCCCACGCCTCCGAGAAAGAGACCGCCACCAGCA
>CAZZAU010000173.1:0-3775 GCA_964652725.1 uncultured Dehalococcoidaceae bacterium
GGCGGCGGTCTTTTCGGGAAGGGGAACGCCGGCAACGCTACGTTCCTCGTAAGTCCGCCACTCCGGCTCGCCGGGATAGAATATTTCGCTGAAGCCCTCCGCTTTCGGCAGCGCTTTCAGGCCGTCCAGCATGCTGTCAATGGTGTCTTTGTATTTCTCCACGTCGGTGAAGGCGGCAATGTCTATAGCCGCCACCACGCTGTTCTGGATATGGCTGCGGATGCGGTCCGGGTTGCCCGCCATGCCGCCCATCCCGAAGGGGGGCTCCTTGCCCGTCACCACCGGCTCCACTTTGGGGAAGTCCACGATGACGCTGCCCAGGCACTCCAGCATAATGGAAAGTCCGGAGCCTTTGGGGCCGCCCACGGGCAGGAGAATGGTGGCCTGCGCGGGGTCGGTGGTGGGATTGCCATCTTTATCCAGCGCCCATCCTTCCGGGATGGGAATTCCTTTATCCTTGGCCACCATCAGTTTGGCCCCGGCGGCGATGCTGTTGGCCATGTCCAGCACCGGGGGACGGTGGCGCCGGGCCGGTACCGAGATGGCGATGGGATTGTTGGCGATGCCGGGAAACCTGGAGCCAAAGGGGGCGGTGCCGGTGTTGCCGCAGACCTAGGCGATTCCGGCCATACCCTTCTGTGCTGCCATCCAGGGATAGTAGCCCATAGCGCCCTGATGATTGGTCCTGCGGATA
This sequence comes from uncultured Dehalococcoidaceae bacterium, assembly GCA_964652725.1. Taxonomy (GTDB): domain Bacteria; phylum Chloroflexota; class Dehalococcoidia; order Dehalococcoidales; family RBG-16-60-22; genus CAZZAU01. The sequence goes on from CAZZAU010000173.1 coordinate 695, forward strand.
AAGGCCCAGCCGATGCCCGCTTCCTCTGCTTTGGCCATGACCAGGTTCATGGCGTAGGTGGTGACCACCGCGCCGAAGGCATGGTCAGCCTTGATGAACAGCGCCGCTGGCGTCTCCTTCACTATCTGTATGTCCGGCTTCACCTTCATATGGCCGATGTCCACCGCCTCCACGTACCACGGCAAAAGCTGTATGCCGTGGGAGTCCACCCCCCGCAGGTTAGCCCAGATGATTACTTCGGCCTCGGTGGCGGCGTCCTGCGGCGGCATCCCGGCGCGGATAAGCACCTCCCTGGTAAAGTCCAGCAACGCCTCCCCGGCTACTATTCTGGTGTCTGCCTGTGCCATAATAACCTCCTTACGACGCTCTCGCTATAACGGTCGCCCCATTATAGCACATCGTATTGCATCGTCTATCGGATTCGTCGTGAGACGCCCGGAAGCGGTTTTTTGACAGTGCGCGGCGGGGAGGCTAAGATAATCTCATCAATATGCCGGATGATGAAGGAGGAATCTTATGCCCACGGCAGAAGTTAACGGAGTGGAACTTTATTATGAAGAAACCGGGGAGGGTTTCCCGCTGGTGTTCAGCCACGAGTTCGCCGGTACGTACAGGAGCTGGGAGCCGCAGGTGAGGTTCTTTTCCCGCCGCTACCGGGTGATAACCTATAACCAGCGGGGCTTTCCGCCATCCGGCGTGCCGGAGCAGGCGTCCGCTTATTCTCAGGACATACTGGTGGAGGACCTGCACCAGCTGCTGCGGCACCTGGATGTGAAGCAGGCCTATGTGGCGGGCTGCTCTATGGGTGGCAACGTGGTGGTGAACTTCGGCCTGGCCCACCCGGAGATGTGCCGGGGGTTGATTATTCTGGCCACCGGCGCCGGCACCACGGGCAGGGACACCTTCGAGCCCAGGATGCGCGAGTTCGCAAAGCAGATAGAGGCAGAGGGGTGGAAATCTATTGCGGAACGCTATGCGATGGAGCCGAACCGTGTCCAGCTCAGGCGCAAAGCCCCCCGGGGCTGGCGGGAGTTTGTGGATGACCTGGCCGCCCATTCGGACCTGGCTTCGGTGCACCTTATCAGGGAGGTGATTATCAAGCGGCCCCCCCTTTCCGCCCTGGAGGACAGGCTGAACCGGTTAAAGATACCGGCGCTGGTTGTGGTGGGCGATGAAGACCAGATGTGCATTGACCCGGCCCTCATTATGAAGAGGAGCATGCCGGGGGCAGGACTGCTCGTGCTACCCCAATCCGGCCACGCGGTGAATCTGGAGGACCCGGATATCTTCAACCGGGCGGTGCTGGACTTCCTCACCGCGGTGGAGGCGGGGAAGTGGGTGGTCCGCTGAGAGAGGAAGGTATTTGTTGCTGGAGGCATAAGTGATGAAGCTGGAGGATAGAATCGCCATTGTCACCGGCGGGGGCACCGGCATCGGAAAAGCTATTGCGCTGGAGTTTGCCCGGGCGGGGGCTGATGTGGTGGTTTGCGGCCGCACCCCGGAGACTATCAGTAAAACCAGGGATGAAATAGTCGCGCTGGGCCGGCATTCCCTGGCCATCCCTGCGGATGTGTGCAGCAAAGAACAGGTGGAGGGGGTGGTGGAGGGGGCGGTCAGCAAGTTCGGCCGGATTGACATCCTGGTGAACAATGCCGGTATCAACCGTCCCACTCCCGTTCTGGACCTGACCGAGGAGACCTGGGACCTCATCGTGGATACCAACCTGAAGGGACTGTTTTTCTGTACCCAGGCCGTGGCCAGGCGGATGGTGGAACGGAAGTACGGCAGGATTATCAATATCTCCTCCACGGCGGCGCTGGGCGCGCTGGAGTCGGGGCAGGCTGCCTACGGCGCGTCCAAATTCGCGGTGGTGGGGTTCACCAAGGCCTGCGCCCGGGAGTTCGGCCCGTATAACATCAATGTGAACGCCATCGCCCCGGGGCGGATACTTACCCCGCTTATCTATGCCAGCCGGACGCCGGAACAGGTCAAGGAGTTCATCAGGATAGGGGAGGAGACATCGGTGCTGGGGCGGCTGGGCAGCACGGAGGATATCGCCCGCCTGGCGTTATTTCTGGCCTCGGATGACGCCTCTTTCATCACCGCGGAGGTGGTGGCCTGCAACGGCGGCCGGACCAACCTGATGGGCAACTAGGCCGAAGCTAAATCTCCATCTCAAGGCCGTCATAGGCCAGGACGGCTTCCGGGTGTTCGGCGGCAAAAGCGTCTTCGTTCTCCAGAGTCTCCTTGCCCAGGTGGGTGAAGATGATATGTGCGATGCCGGACTTCCGACACCAGTTTATCTGGGTGGTGGTCCTGGTGTGCCCGAAAAGGGTGTCCCCTCGCCTCCTCACCAGATTGGCCTTTATCGCCGAGCCGTCGCCGATGTAGTAGTCCACGCCGGCGAGGATATCCTCTTTCTCCACGATGTCCACCAGGTCAGGATTGTAGACCAGGGTTTTGCCCTCCGTTTCCAGCCGGTAGCCCACCGCCGGGCAGCGGATGGAGTGTATGACCCGGTAGGCCAGGACCTCTATGCCCCCGATGTTGAACCGCTGCCGCGGCTTGATGACTTTGCTCTTTTCCGGCCGGTAGCGGCCGTATTCCAGGGTTTCTGCGGTCAGGTAGACGGTGGCCGGTGACGGTACCGGCTCCTCAAGCCAGGCATAGTGATCGGGGTGGGCATGGGTGATGAGCAGCGCCTGCGGGTTCAGCTCTTCCAGGGAGTACCGGCGCAGCCTGCCGTAATCGATGAGAATCCTGGTCCGGTCTGATGTGACGAGCAAAGAGGAGTGGTACTGGTGTCCGGGGGAAGACTCCTCAATCTCCCCCCGGGTGCCCAGAAAACGCAGCCTGACCAATGGTTATACTCACTCCAGCTCGAACTCCAGCGATTGCCCGGGCTTCAGCGTATGCACCTCCTCCCGGAAGCCCACCTCGATGGGCGCGGCGTCGCCGGGGCCGCTGCCGATGCGCAGACGCTCGCCGGTTACCTTTATATCCAGCCGGTGCTGGCGGTACAATATCTCAAACTCCACCTCTTTGAGCTCTTCAGGGAGGTGGGGATTGAGCCACAGCACA
>CAZZAU010000174.1:0-3497 GCA_964652725.1 uncultured Dehalococcoidaceae bacterium
ACCCGTGACCGGGTCTTCGCCTCCGTTGTCTGGCAGGGGGTGGAGTTTACCCTGGTGGATACGGGTGGGCTGGAGGCGGAAGACCGCACGGCCATAGGCACGGGAGTGAGGGAGCAAATCGGCTCTGCGGTGAGCGAAGCGGATGTGATTGTCTTTCTGGTGGATGCGAAGAGCGGGGTAATAGCTTCTGACCTGGAGGCGGCGGAGATGTTGCGGCGGACGAACAAGCCCCTGGTGGTGGCGGCGAATAAGGCGGACAACGAAAAACTGGAGGCCGGTGCGGCGGAGTTCTACCGCCTGGGGCTGGGCGAGCCTCTGGCCATAAGCGCCTATCACGACAGGGGGGTTTCAGACCTTCTGGACCGGGTGGTTGCCCTCCTGCCGGCGGCGCCGGCGGTGGAGCCGGCAGCGGAGGCAATGAAGGTGGCCATCGTGGGCAGGCCGAACGTGGGGAAGTCCATGCTTTTGAACGCGCTGGTGGGGGAGAAGCGGGTTATAGTGGACGAAAGGCCGGGGACCACCCGGGATGCGCTGGATACCCTGGTTGACTTTAACGGACAGATTGTGTTACTTATTGATACAGCGGGTATCCGCCGGCGGGGGCGGATCGAGAGGGGAGTGGAAAGGTACAGCGTGCTGCGCGCCCTGCGGGCAATCGAACGGGCGGACGTCGTCTTGCTGGTGCTGGATGCTATGGAGACGGTGACGGCGCAGGACACACATATCGCTGGCTACATCCAGCAGGCGGGCAAGGGTGTGGTGTTGGTGGTCAACAAGTGGGACCTGGTGACGGACCGGGACACCCGCGAGTGGGACCACAACCTCAGGAACCAGCTCAAGTTCATTACCTACGCGCCCATCGTCTATGTTTCCGCCTTGCGCGGTGAAGGGGTAAGGGGAATACTCCCGCTGGCGGCGCAAGTCTACGGGCAGAGACACAAGAGGGTGCCCACCGCCGAGGTGAACGAGGTTATGCAGGAGGCGGTAGCCCGGCACATCCGGCCGCGCCGGGGCGGGAAGCAGCTGAAGGTCCTTTATGTGACCCAGGCGGAAGCAGACCCACCCACCTTCGTCTTTTTTGTGAATGATGTAACGATGGTACATTTTTCTTACCGGCGTTATCTGGAGAACAGACTCCGGGAGGCGTTTGATTTCTCCGGCACACCGCTGCGTCTGGTCTTCCGGTCCAGGGGGGAGCGATGATTATTGCCAAGTTTATGGCGGTTATCGCCATCGGGTATCTGATAGGTTCCATTCCCTTCGGCGCAATCATCGCCAAACGCAGCACAAAGGCGGACCTGCTCAGCCATGGTAGCCGCAGGACGGGGGCCACCAATGTGCTGCGGGTGGCGGGCAAAAAGGCGGCGGCGGCGGTGGCGACCCTCGACCTTTTGAAAGGGGTGCTGGCGGTGGTACTGGCCGGGTTACTCTTTGACGGCGAGCGTGTACTGGCGGGAGGTGTTTCCCTGTGGCTGGCCACTAGCGCGCAGGTGCTCGGGGGGCTGGCAGCCATCGCCGGGCATAAATGGTCGGTGTTCCTGCGTTTTCAGGGCGGGCGTGGGGTAGCCACCTTTTTCGGGGGGCTATTCGCGCTGTGTCCGCCGGCGGCGCTATTTGGTGGGGAGGTCCTGTTCCTGGGAGCCGGGCTGACCAGGTATGTATCTCTGGGGTCCATCGCGGGGGCGGTGGCTGCCTATGTCATCCTGGTCCCTCTCATCATTATCGAGGGGTTTCCGATCGAGATTCTCGGCTATGCTCTGGTCGGGGCCGTCTTCATTATCGCGGTGCACAGGGATAACATAACCCGGCTTCTATCAGGCACGGAGCGTAAACTGGGGGAGAGGGTGGAGGTGAGAAACGCCCCGCTCGATGGATAACTGGCCGGAATCGATATGCTCAAAATCGCAGTCATAGGCAATACCATCTGGGGAAGGACGCTGGGTTTTCTGCTGGCGCAGAAGGGGGCACATGTGGGGCTGTGGGCGCGCACCGAAGAGGAGGCGGAGAGGCTGAGGGAGAGCGGCCCGGACCCCGAGACTCCGGAGGTTACCTTTCCTCCGCGGCTGGTGATCAGTTCCCGCATCAAGGACGTGCTGGACGGAGCCAAGGCCGTGCTGCTGGTGGTGCCGTCCCAGACGATGCGCCAGAACGCGCAGCTGGTGGCGCCGCACATCAACAAGTCAATGCTGGTGATAAGCGCGGCCAAGGGGCTGGAGACAGCAACCGGTAAGCGGATGTCCCAGGTAATTGCCGAGGAGATAGACGCCAGGTTCCGCCCCCATATATGCGTCCTATCCGGCCCCAATCTGGCCCGGGAGATACTGGCAGGACTGCCGGCGGCCACGGTGGTGGCGGCGGAAGAGGGCGCGGTGGCCAGACAGGCGCAGCGGGTGCTTACCGCTCCCAACCTGTGTGTCTTCACCAATACGGACGTGGTGGGGGTGGAGCTGGGGGGAGCGCTGAAGAACATCATCGCGCTGGGCGCGGGCATCGCCGATGGGCTGAGCTACGGGGACAACGCCAAGGCGGCCTTTCTGACCAGAGGACTTACCGAGATCACCGCCCTGGGGGTGGCCCTGAAGGCCAACCCGCTGACCTTCTCCGGTCTGGCCGGACTGGGGGATGTCATCGCTACCTGCGCCAGCCCGCTGAGCCGCAACCATTATGTGGGCGTGGAGCTGGCCAGGGGCCGCACCGTGACCGAGATAGTCAGCACCATGGATGGTGTGGCCGAAGGTGTGACCACCACGCTGGTAGCCCGCAACCTGGCCCACAAACTGGGGCTGGAGATGCCCATCACGGAGAGGATTTACCAGGTGCTCTATGAGCACGCTGACCCGCGCCAGGTGGCGGTGGAGATGATGGGTGGCAACGCGCGGCACGAGCTCTCGGGCAGAAAGTGGCGCCTGTTCTCGCTCTTCAAGCGCCGGAAGCCGGCCGCGAAAGGTTGACCTTGCCCGGGGGGGGAACCCCGGGGCTTAGCCGGACTTCTTGTCTTCGCCCAGAATATCGGCCAGCTGCTGGAACAGGCGGCGCTGCTCTTTGGTCAGAGATTCCGGCGTGACCACCCTGAGGCGCACTATCTGGTCACCCTGGCCGTTGCGGCGCAGGTGGGGGATGCCTTTGTTCTTCAGGCGGAACTCCCGGCCGGCCTGACTTCCCGCAGGGATGGATAGCCTGGTTTTGCCGTTAAGGGTGGGCACTTCCACCTCGGTGCCCAGGGCTGCCTGGGCAAAGTTGACGGGCAGTTCGTAGATGATGTCGTCTTCTTCCCGTACGAAGAGCTCGTGCCTGGCCACGGATACGGACAGGTAAAGGTCACCGGGGGGCCCTCCCCTTGTTCCCGCATCGCCGTCGCCGGTCAGGCGTATCCGGGCGCCGTCCTCCACTCCGGCGGGAATCTTCACCGAAAGGCGCCGCCGCTGCTTTTCTCTTCCGGAGCCGTGGCATTGGGAACAGCGCTCGGTAATTACCTGCCCCTCGCCGCGGCACTCGCT
>CAZZAU010000174.1:3507-3770 GCA_964652725.1 uncultured Dehalococcoidaceae bacterium
GATGGTGGTGTTGATGAAGCGGCCGAACAGGCTGCGTTGCACACGGCGCACCTGTCCCGTGCCGTTGCAGGCAGGGCAACGGACGGGGGCGGACCCGGGCCGGGCTCCCGAGCCGCGGCACGATGAGCAGACCTCGGTGCGTTCCACCTCGACCTCTTTCTCGCAGCCTGTGGCGGCCTCCTCTAGGGTAAGGGTAACCTGGCGCTGGATGTCCGCGCCGCGCTGGGGAGCGTGGCGGCTGGCGTAGTTCATGCCGCCGAAGA